>CAYZZK010000096.1:0-1729 GCA_964483045.1 uncultured Candidatus Saccharibacteria bacterium | reverse complement strand
AAACGTTGGGGCCGATTGTCCGGAAAGGACTCCTACCGAAAGGATGGATTGGCTCATTGCTCTTATTAAGACGGAAGGACTGCTTCTTTTTGACAAGAACAACAAGTTCCGGCACAGTGCTGAAAACTTTTATAGAAAATAGCATTACCTCCCAACGCCGCATCAGGATTCTCTAAACTGCGCCATATTGTTTTGTTGACAGAATGGGCTTTTTTCAATAAGATTATGGATGAGACGCTTGAAAACGGAGTCGTAAATAATGAGAAGATTAGGACAGAGAGGAAACTCCTGTAAGCCCACGAGAAGCGATCGCCGAAATGCTGACGATCAGAAATTCATCTGAATTTTCATTCTTCGTGGTTTTTTTGTTTCAGTTTTTTATTCGGCGAGCGAGGAGCGCCGCGAAAAATTCTTAGTTAATTTCCTCCTTTCAATTTCTTCTACAGTCACCGAAGATATTGGGAGGAGGGCGTTATTATAATCTGGCATCCCTCCCCGACATGATGTCGGAGCCAGCGAATGCTGTTCGTTATACAGCAACACATGTTTACTCGATCAGAGAGAAACAATGACGACAGCCGCAAAAGCGGCACAAGCGGAGGTAGTTCGGAAGGAGGCATGGGTAGTTCAAATTAAGCATTAATGGAGGTCTCGAGGTGAAACAGACATTCGTTCATCCGAACCACCCGCAAAATCCCCCACGGGGGATTTTGTGTTTTCTGCATGATACAATTATGGCCATGAATCCCGTTAGAGATTGCGAATGCTTTGCCAGATAATAGTATTATGTCACTCATTATTAGTGAATAAATTGAAAAAGACGCGAACATGGCAGGCGTCCGCGTCCTATCTCTAACGGGATGAAAAAAATCTTCGGCGTTGAAAAGAATGTCTTTTTCCTGGGGCTGGTGAGTTTCTTCAACGATATCTCCGGCCAGATGGTGGTCGCGGCCTTCCCCGCCTTTTTTAAGTCGGTCCTGAAATCCGGTGCGGCATCTCTGGGTTTGATAGAGGGGTTTGCCGAGGGGTTGGCAAATTTCATAAAGATCTTTTCGGGTAATCTCTCCGACCGGATACAGCGGCGCAAAATCTTTGCCGTAATCGGCTATTCAATTTCCACTCTTACCCGTCCGCTCTATCTATTCGCCTCCATCCCAGCCCACGTCCTCGGCATCCGCGCCCTTGACCGTGTGGGCAAAGGCCTTCGGGAGGCGCCGCGTGATGCGCTCATTTCGGTCTCGGTGCCTCCGGAAGAGCTGGGAAAATCATTCGGCTTTCACCGAGCCATGGATGCTTTCGGCTCCATCTTAGGTCCGCTCTGTGCTTTTTTTCTCCTGCGCGCTTTTCCGGAAGACTGGAGAATGCTGTTTACTTCCGCTTTTATCGCCGGAGTAGTGGCGGTACTAACTTTCTTTTTTGTCCGCGAAATCGGCGGGGTGCTTCGCGAACCAAGAAAACTCCGGCTCATTCAAAGCTATCCGCGCCGATACAAGCTGTTCCTGCTTACCATGGCCGTACTTTCTGTCGGCAATATTCCTGTAACGGTGCTGACGTTGCGCACGCAGGATGTGGGACTGGACTTAAGCTTTATTCCGCTTTTCTACGCCTTTTACAATATTTCCTACACTCTTTTTTCTCCTTATGCCGGCGCGGCGGCCGATAAAATCGGTGAGCGAAAAATTATTTTCTGGGGTTACGTTCTTATCTGCCTCGGTTACCTTTTTATAAT
>CAYZZK010000095.1:0-2172 GCA_964483045.1 uncultured Candidatus Saccharibacteria bacterium | reverse complement strand
CGATGAAATCCGGAATCTTAAAGAAGGCATTCAAACGTCCCCGACATCCGGCGACTACAAGGTCTATATCATAGACGAAGCGCATATGCTCACGACCCCCGCCTGGAACGCGCTTCTCAAAACTCTCGAAGAGCCGCCGGCGCACGCGGTGCTCATCCTCGCGACGACCGAATACGAAAAAGTGCCAGCGACAATCACCTCCCGCACCCAGCGGTTCATTTTCAAAAAGTTGCCAAAGGTGAAAATTATCGAGAAGCTTGCCTCGATCATCAAGCAGGAAAAGATAAAAGCAGATGACGCGGCGCTTGAGCTCATCGCCGCAGCCGCAGAGGGCAGTTTGCGGGATGCGGAATCGCTTCTCGACCAAATCGCCTCGCTCGAAGAAAAAATAAACGTCACGACGGTTGAGCGGATCACCGGCCGCGTCGGAACCAGAAAAGTCGAGGAACTCGCCCAGCTTATAATTTCAAAAAAACTGGCCGAGTCCCTGCGCTATATCGCCGAATTAAACGAGGAAGGGCACAATTTGAACCAGCTTACCCGCGACTTGATCCATTATTTGCGCAAAGCACTTTCGCTCGGATACAGCCCCGAACTCGAAACGTCGTTCCACGGCGAACTCACGGAAGACGAAATACGGCAACTCAAGAGGATCGCCGCGCTCGCGAGCCCCGATTGGTGCATACGACTCATTCAGTCGCTCATCCAGGCGTATTCGGAAATGCGATACAGTCCCTTTGCGACAATTCCTTTAGAAATTGCCTTGATAGAAAACCTGACTAAAAAAATATAAACTCGAAATTTATTTACTGACGAATTTAGAGGATTAACGTTTAAAAAATGTAATTCGTCAGTTCATTGATTTCCTATCTCGTAATCGAAATAGTTTTTTTAAGTTCTGCCGCAGGAGCGGAAAGGGTGACGGCACCCGAGGAGGCATTTCGCAAAATCGAATAGCCGGTATCGTAATCGGCGTTTGAAGTATAATGCGCGCTCGAGGTAGCGGGGTCGAACGGCAGCGTGGTGAGGTATATCGGGACAAGGCAATCGGCGATATCGTAATTATTCGCTCCAACCGCCATTTTTTGGGTCGTCGTTGGAATCGCGCCTGCGGCGCATGTAAAACTCCCCGTTTGAGAATCGGCAATGTTCTGCCGGACCGCATTCATTAGCGCTTCTAGATGAAGTTCCCGCTGCGAATTTCTCGCTTTCGCGAATTGACCGACCGGATTTATGGCAATGATCGCTACGCTGGAAATAGCGACGAAAATGGAAAGCGCGACGAGAAGCTCTATCAGCGTAAACCCCCACGCATTTTTTGTTTTCGATGTCTCCATATTTCGAGCCATTAGTTCTTATTGTACTTCTCTCCACGACACCTGCACATAGTGCGTCCCCGTTGCAGGAAATCCCGGGGGAGGAGCATAGAGAAGATTGGAATCATAGATGAGATTTTTCGTTTGGAATCCCGTGCCATCCTCATATGCAAATTGAAATTGCTGGTTCGAAGCCAGTATGCCGTAGGTCGTGATCGACGACCGGATGTTATATTGCTGGCAATTTTGGCCGCCCTGGCCCTGTGAAGTCGGCGGCCGATAATAATATCTTCCGATTCTGCCGTTTTTTGCAATCATGGCGGCATCGACCCGAAGGTTGTTGTCGCTTATAAAACCGAAATTTATGTTATTCTGTGCAATCAGCCCTAAAACGTCGCGTCCGTCATAATACGAGTATAACGTGCTGCTATTTATGGTGATGTTTCTCTCGGTTTGCGAATTTTCCGGAAACTGTCCCGCGCCGATGGTAAGCCGCGCAGTCTGAATCTGACCGCTGATCCACAGATCGTCTTCCGTGAAGACATATCCGTTTGCCGGCAACGGATAATTGCCTAGCAGCGTTTCGCTTTGAATGCTCCACGTTCCCCATCCATCCTGGCTTTTATCGTTAGTGCAGCCAGGCGGTTTCGGCGTGAGACTTGTGACGCGATACAAATCAAACGTATCGTTTGTTTTCAAAACTATGTGATACCCGAGCGCGGTGGAGCTTCCGAAGTACAGCCCTCCGGATTGGGCGTTGCTTTTAATTTGCGAAAGGTTGTACGAAATGCTCCCGAAATCGATTGCCGGCACGGGAAATTTTCTGCCGACGATAAATACATCGGGGCGCGAAGGC
>CAYZZK010000094.1:0-2338 GCA_964483045.1 uncultured Candidatus Saccharibacteria bacterium | reverse complement strand
TGCACCTACGGTTTCCTCCTCAATATTTAGAGCCAGCGCAGAGACCAAAGTTTCTTCCGTTTCGATCGCAATGATCTCCTGCGCCTTGACTCCGCGGAGACCAGAGATGCGCGCCACGCCGTCACCGACTTCAATCACGCGGCCGATCTCTTCCCATTCGCCCGCCTCTTTGTACCCTTCGATCTCTTTTTTAAGTTTTTCAATAATTTCGTAGGACATGTTAAGTTTTCAGATATTTGTTCGCTTCGCTCTCGAAATTCATAGAAATAAATTGACGATTTAATTTCTACTTATTTCTATAAATTTCCACTTATGTTTCGGTGAACATTTTATTTACTTTCCGTTTGAGCGACCCGTCAAACTGCTTTTCACCATCGATGACTATTTTCACGCCTGCGATAAGCGATGGATATATTTTGTATTCTACGCTGTGTCCTTTTTCTTCCCATCCTTTCGAAAGTTGCGTGCGCTGTTCGGCGCTCAACTCTCGGGCTGACTCGATGGTAATAAGCGATTTTCCGCGAGCCGCCCGCCATTTTCTCTCGCATGCTTCGCGAATCTGCCGGCGCCGAGCCCAGTCATTATTTTTCTTGATCGTTTCGATGAAATTTTTTACGACCGCATTCGGATTCCGGGATTTTTCTAGAATGGCCACAAATGCCTTGGCGTATGAATCTGGAGAAATCTTTTTTATCATGCGGAAAGTTGATTTTTCATGGCCTTTTCTATCAGGGCATCATCGATATATTTCGGATCCATCTCGACGGTTTTCGTAATTGCTTTTTTGATCAGCGTAACAGCTTCGGCGTGCAGCTTTGCCCGCTCTAGGATCTTTTCGGCCTCGATTCGCTCCAGCGCGGTTTTCATAATGCCGGCTTCTTTGGCCGCCGCCGCGTCGAGGATTTTCTGGGTTTCCTCTTTCGCCCGGGATTCCGCATTTCTCATGATTTTTACGACCTCTCCCTCCGCCTCCTTCATTTTATTTTTTTTGAGTTCGCTAACTTCATGAAGCCGACGGTCCGCTTCCTCGGATTTCGCAACTCCTTCCTCGATTTTTTTCTTTCGCTTGGCGAGAAGTTCGAGGAGGGGCGTATATACGGTGAATCGCAGGACGATAAGAACTATAAAAAAATTCGCCGCCTGCGCGAGGAATAATTTCCAGTCCAGCCCGAGATTTTGAATCAAGCCCTCCATGAACAATTTAGACGAATTTAATAATAAGAGAGATGAGTAATGCGAAGATGGCCATTGCTTCCGCGAACGCGATGGCAAGGATCATGTTGGTCCGTATCTTCGATGTTGCTTCGGGATTTCTCCCGATCGCATCCGCCGCCGCCGCGCCGATTCTGCCGACCGCGAGAGCCGGGCCGATAACGCCTACGCCGATTGCGAACCCCGCCGCTATTAATTTTGCTGTTTCTACATCCATAGTGGTTAACTTAAAAATTTTAAAACTGAAAGTTCAAAGCTGCCGATTCAACATTTTTGGATTTTACTTTCAGCTTTAAGTTATTTATGCGACCTTTTTGGTTCTTTAATGATCAGTGTTCTTCGGTATGTTCGGTGGCTACCGAAATAAAAACAAGCGTGAGCATTGCGAATATGAACGCCTGAATGAGCCCGACAAATGTTTCCATCATGACAAAGGGAACCGGGAGAATGTAAGGAATAAGAAATTGAATAACCACCAAAAGCACTTCTCCTGCAAATATGTTCCCGAAAAGCCGGAATGAAAACGAGATTATTCTAACAAATTCCGAGATTAATTCCAGTATGCCCACGAAAAACTGGATCGGACTTCTGAAATCAAAAAACTTTTTTAGATGGGGAGCGAGTCCCAGCGTGGCGATGCCGATGAGGTTTATCGACAGAACGGAGATGATCGCGAGCGCGAGCGTGAAATTCAAATCCGTTGACGGCGAGCGAAGAAGGGGAACGCTTTCTTGGCCATTGTGGAACACGATTGATCCGATTCCCGGCAGCAGTCCCAGCCAGTTCGACAAAAGCACGAAGGTGAAAATTGTTGCGACGAGCGGCAGATATTTTTCGGATTTTTTGCGATCGCCCAGCACTTGATCCATGAGTTCGATCAGGCCTTCCAGGGCCGTCTCGGCGACATTTTGTATTCCTGTCGGGATGAGCGCGAGTTTCCGCCGCATGACAAGGCCCATTGCGACGAAAATCAAAAGGAGCAGGGCAGAGACAATGAGGCTGTTTGTGACTGCGAATCCCGCGATGTGAAATAATTCTTCCGGATGTAATGATATGTGGATCATGAAATAACAAACTCATAACAAACTCAGACTTATAATAACTAAAAACTTATAACCAGAAATTT
>CAYZZK010000093.1:0-2363 GCA_964483045.1 uncultured Candidatus Saccharibacteria bacterium | reverse complement strand
TTTTCGTATGCCGCGATCATCTTTTCTATCGTTTCCGGCTCCACGCAGGGGTGATCCCCGTACAAAACGAAAACCGCATCTGCATAGCCGTGAAGAGTCGCCTCTGCACAGAGCACCGCATGTCCGGTGCCAAGCTGCCTGGGTTGCACGACATAATCGTACGTGTTGCCAAGGGCGTCTCGAACCTCGGAAGTGGAATTATTTATCACGATCACGGGCCGGGAATCGATTCCAGTTTTCCGGATTGCTTCCGCCAGATGCAGAATCATGGGTTTTTCCGCAATGGGCAACAATACCTTCGGCCGATCGGATGCCATCCGCGTGCCCTTCCCCGCTGAAAGAATAAGAGTTTTAACTCTGGACATTTTATATTTTAATAAAAATTAATTTATGTAAAAATTCGGATTTTTTAGGGATTCATATCCTTCATCCCATCGCCGAGCGTTACCACTCTCACGCTCTTGGAAACAAGGTAGTCGACTATTTGATTGAACGTATCCGGCGTCGTGCTGTATTGTCCGCCGCTCAAATCAACGGCATGCAAAGTGAGGATAAGCCATACTTTGTTTGCAACCGCCGTATCTATCCATTGCTTTACCTGCGCGACTGTGGTGCTCGCTTCGACCGAGAAGCGAGTGGCCTGGTATCGATCCGAGGTCGGCATCACATACCCCTGGCTGGAATTCCTGGCTCCCAAGAAGCCGGCATCTTTGACAATTTGAAGCGTAGTCGCGTTATAGTCGCCGTACGGATACGCGAAAGAAACTATCGGGCCGACGTTCATGGCGAGAAGGTCCTGTCTCGAGCCCGCTATCTCGTCCTGCTGCTGCGAAGCGCTCAACTGCGAGAGATATGGATGCGTGCGGGTATGCGCCCCTATCTCGTGCCCGCTGCCATAGATTTGGGCAACTTGGGCTTTGCTCATGAAGCCCGGATAACCGTAATCGGAAAGTTGCCGCGTGATAATGAAGAAACTCGCCTTCAATCCGGCGCTGTTTAGCTTCGGCACGGCGTTTTGGTATTGAGACAGTAAGCCGTCGTCAAATGTAAGCGTCACGGCTCCGGTGGCAAATATTCCATTCAGGGCGGACTTGTATTCAAGATCTGCATTGTCGATAGTGAGAGCTCCCGCGCTTTTAATAAGGGGAAAAACGGTTACGGTCCGGACGTTGGCAGGAATAGTGAAGTTGGCAGATACGGAAGAAAAAGAATTCGGCGAAGATGGAACGAAGCCGAGATCTACGTACGAAAAACTGCCATCGGCATTCTGGTATTGCACGCTCAAATAGCTGGTTCCGCTGCCGACATAACTGTCGCTGAAGGAGTATACGCCGGGGTCGAGCGAGAGCGGAGTGAAATACCACTTGGCGTCCCCGGAAGTGTAATTCGAAATGCTGATTTTGGCGCCCCTGCTCCCTCCGACGCCCGACGCCGGATAAGAAAAAATTGCATCGTTAGTTCCCCATCTGCCTCTATTCCAATTCGCCGGATTGCCCGAAGTGCCCGCCGTTTCGAAGTCGGGATTCGGGATGAGATTCGAGGTAACAACGGGCGTGGTCGTAATCTCGTTTAGCGCGTAGGCGTCGGTAGTCAGGATTCCGTTTTGGTTGATGAGATGGAATATAGTAAGCGAGACAGCATTTGAAGGCGCGACAAAACGCGTCGTCGTATTTTGATAAGAGGAACTTGGAGCCACCGTTGCGATATCCCTGTACGAATAACTCCCGTCGCTTAACTTGAAACGGACATCAATTATGCTCGATATATTCGAGAAAGAATAGTCGGAAAATTGGTACGTGTGGCCGCCCGTTATCGGCACGTCGTTAAAATACCACTTGGCGTCGCCCGAGGCATAATTTGCGAGGGTGACTCGGGCGGCGTTTGTGCCGTCAAAACCTCCTACGGGAAAATCGAAAGTTCGAGTGTTCGTTCCGTATCCTCCCTTGTTCCAACCCACAGGAACCGAAGAGGATTCGAAGGAAGGATTTGGTATGAGATTCGGGCCTACCACTTCCTGACTCCCTTGCGTCGTAGTTGCAGTATTTCCAGCCGTGCTCACTTGCGACGTTTGAACTGTATTTTTCGGGGAAGCGTTTCCGTGGTCACCAGACGAAGTATTCGTCGGCAGTTCAAACAAAATAATTCCTTTCTGAACTTCAGGTGTCACCGCACTTTCAATCCGGAGAGTTGATTTTTTTCCCAGATTCGGCAGTACGTCCGGAGCGGGGATGTCGGGAGTTGCAGCACTCTCCGTTTGAGCAACGGGAGCGGCGGAAAAAGTTGTCCGTATGCCGAAAGGCGCAGCGACGCATGCCAGCAATATTGCCACTGCGCAAAGTATCTTTCTTGTTTGTAGGGCTGGT
>CAYZZK010000092.1:0-2406 GCA_964483045.1 uncultured Candidatus Saccharibacteria bacterium | reverse complement strand
TTTTGACGATCAGCTTAAATCCTCGTCTGCCGGATTCGCGTCATTCAGCTATGAACTTGACGGCGAAGCGGAAGCAGAAGCGGAGAAGCTCGAGATTTTGATCGCGGATGAAGTGATGCCGGAACTCACCCGCATCGTGCCGAAAAAAGATATGGAACGCGAAGCGCGTTCCACCGTAGAGCGCCTCAAAGAGCTTCTGCCGAAGCAGCAATTCTCGCAGGCGGTCCAGGCGCGGTGCCGCGGGAGGATAATCGCGCGGGAAACGGTTCCGGCAATGAAAAAATTGCTCGGCAATTTTGGAAAAACCGGAGGCGATCGGACAAGAAAGATGAAGCTGTGGAAAAAACAGCAGCGCGGAAAGGAAAAACTCAAGGAAATGGGCAAGGTGAAGCTATCTCCTGAAATTTTCCGGAATATTTTAAAGAAGTAACACTCCTTCCTGTCGCAGAAATACATTCTGTTTGTATTTTATTTCCTACGGGGTATGCTAAAAGCAATGGGAAATGAGAACCTTATTAAGGTTGGCGCGATTGCATTATTGGGTATATTGCTATTTTTTCTTGGCACACAAATCTATTCGTTTGTTTCCCAGACGAGCAAGGCGGAGAAAGAATACGTTGAACTACAGCATAAACTTCAGCAGGCCAAAGAAGAACAGGCCAAACTCGCTGCAGACGCAGATTACTATTTGAATCCGGAAAATCTTAAAAAGGAACTCAAGGGGAGATTTAATTACAAAGAACCCGGCGAAAAAATGCTAATCCTCGTAAATAGAGGCAATTCTTCCTCGGTCCCGTCGTCGACTCCACGATAATTATTTCTTACCTATGTTTCAGACAATATGGTATTACAAAAAACGCATAATCCTGCTTGTCAGTATAGCAGCCCTTCTCGTGCTCTATGTACTCGGACTCTATCCGGTGGCGATAGTAAACGGGCATAGTATTACGGAAAAAAGGTTTCATAGCGCGTCTGCGGCTGCCCAGTACTACTACGATACAATGGTAAAAATGTATAACCAGGCGAAAAAAGATCCAAATCCAAAGAGCGTAAATCAAACCGAACTGCAGTCCGCAACTTTAACCGGCCTTATCGAAAACGAATTAATCGCCGAAAAGTTGCAAGCGGATCTTGGAAATGAGCTGCAGTATTTGCTAAACGAAAAACTCAGCGCTGCGGGCGACTCTCCTGGTCTTAGAAAAACGGTGGCAACGCTATACGGTATGAATTGGGAAGACTTTAAGCGGGAAATCCTGGTTCCGCAGGCGATGAAAGATATTCTTTCGGATCAGTCTTTTCTCAAAAAAGAAAATGCCGATGCCTGGCTTGATCAAGCGGAAAGATCCGCGAACGTCATATTATTTTCATTGAAATTCAGTTGGAATGGATCAAAGGTCATGGCAAAACAGTAATTTGTATGGCGAATTCAAACCAAGCCCTTGTTAAAGAGTTGATCAGAGATGGGCATTTGAAATCCAAACGAATCATCAAAGCGTTTGAGCGCATTGATCGGATACAGTTTGTGCCCGATAAGCTTAAACACAGAGCATATGCGGATGAAGCGTTGCCAATCGGCTTCGGCCAGATGATATTGCAGCCGCTCGTCGTCGCGTTCATGTTGGAGCTCCTAGATCTGCGGCCCGGAGATAACGTGCTTGAGATCGGCGCTGGTTCCGGCTGGAAGACGGCCTTACTCGCTTGCATCGTCTCTTCGGCGGAGCCGGGAGCGAGCGAGGCCAAAAAGCGAGCAGGTCGGCCCGCATCGCTCGGGCGGGTGACCGCGGTGGAGAGGATCCTGCAGTTGCACGAGAAAGCAGTGAAAAATATTTCAAAATTTAATTTTATCGAAAGCGGAATTGCGGCAATCATTCATGGGGACGGGTCCAAGGGATATATACAAAAAGCGCCGTTCGACAAAATAATTTCTGGTGCGGCGGCAAGCTCCGTTCCGCTCGCATGGAAAGAAGAGATCCGGGTCGGGGGACGGATTGTAATTCCCATCGACGACGTGATTAAGGTACTGGACAAGGTGTCGCCGATTGATTTTAAAATCAAAGAATATGGCGGGTTTCGGTTCGTTCCGCTTGTAACGGGCGCCGGAGGAAGCTAGACGAGCTAATCGCCCGTGACTCAGGGGTCAAAATGCATTACACTAGGCCAAAGGCGGAGGATTTGCTCCGCCGAAGCCCTAGGCGGGATTAGTACAGTGGCAGTACGATTGCTTCCCAAGCAATAGACGCGAGTTCGATTCTCGTATCCCGCTCCACAGACAAAAAAGTAACTCTTAAGAGTGGCTTTTTTTGCCTGCTTGAAACGATACGGGAATCGACTAGCCGACAAGCGGAAGAATCCCGGTGATTTTAGTCATCGAATTTGCTATGTCTTCCCTTTTGCCCATATAGAAGA
>CAYZZK010000091.1:0-2476 GCA_964483045.1 uncultured Candidatus Saccharibacteria bacterium | reverse complement strand
ATATCGAAAAAATTATGGACGGGGATCTGGATCCTATCGTAAAAGCTTTCGAGAAAGAACAGCAGACCAAACCTAGCGCACAAAAAGAACCTTAATTAAGCGGCGGCGGATTTTTGAGACATGCCTGCAGTTCCGAGGTTTGTGTCCATCCACATTCTCCGCTCGGCTGCCGCTCGCAGCGGGCGGTTTTGTAACAGGCATACTCCGCTCTGTATTCGCAAGTGGTTATCACGCCCTCCTTGTCCGAACAAATCTGACCGCTGCAGCCCGCAGGGCGGCATGCCGCAGACGAAGAAGCAGCGGGACCGAAAACCAGCACGAGAGGAACTGAAATGCTGTCATCATTTTGGGGCAAACCCGACGGATTATCTTTTTTAAGCACAAGCAGCGCCTTGACGCTGCACCCTATGCATCGTACCGCTCCAGCAAAATCTACTGTCGCCTCGAACGGCACGAAGTTTGTCGTCATCCAATCGCCTTTTGCCTGTGCATGCGTTCGCGCAAATACCGTTTTGCCGCTTTCATCGAGCAGTTCAACTGGAAATGTGGCCTCGAAGAACCAATTTCCCCTGGCCTCGCCTTCAATATGAAGCGGAGACTTGACCGTATCCCCCGCTTTGAGTGAAAAAATTCGGATAAGATTTGCTTTCTCGGCGCCGACCGGCGGGGTCGAACTGGACGTGGGAGAAACGCCTACGGTGGGCGCGTTAGTTTCGGTATACCACGCGAGCACTCCGACGAAACTAAGCACAAGCGCAACGGCGCAAATGATCAAAACTTCTTTTACCGAAAACTTTATTGGGTTTTTTCCTTCCATAACATCCAAACTTTTTTCCGTGCCCCGCGGTTATATCCACCCGGCTTCCCGTCCGACCGCACCACGCGGTGGCACGGTATCTTCGGATCATAATTGGAATTCAGGATATTCCCCACTGCCCGGTACGCCCGCGGGCGGCCTGCACGACGGGCGACTTCCTTGTACGTCAAAACATTTCCGCGCGGTATGCGCTGGACGATTTTATACACGCTGGTGGAAAATGTACGTTCCATGCTTATTGGAAAAATTATACGCACATCCCCGGTTTAAAGCAAAACGCCGCCGAGTATAAATACAAGGCGGCGCCGTTTGATCTCCCACGACCATGCAAATCACGCAGAAAATCGCGGATGGGAATTAGTCGGACCATATTCTTCCTCTTCCCGCGCTTCCTCCGCCTTCGGGGACGGTTGAAACGTCGTGAGTTCCCGACGTTGCCGGTTCCGCATGAAAGCCACTATGGCAGCACCCAATACTATGACCGCTGCTGCGCACGCCAGCGCTAAGAGTGATGCAAAGAAGCTTTCCTGCACGGCCACATCCCAATCGTATCTGAACACATGGAGAACAGCGCCGATGCCGAATGCGCCAAGGCCAAGCAACATCCTTCCATAAGCTTTCGATCGATCTGGCGAAGAATATCCCCCGCCTCTGATAAGCCATATTCCAAAGAAGCAGAGAATGGCGAGCGGCACAATGAGTATGCCCGCATATTCGTATTTCCACGCTTGGATTTCCAAAGCCAGCGCGATCCAAACTATCACGACAGTTTGACTAATCGTTTTCATACCATCTGATTAAGTTAATTTATTGCAAGGAAATTTTCCGAGCTGCATTCGCGGCTCATTTCCCTGATGCTGCAAGAGTTATACCTCTGCGAGCGGCCGGTGTCAACCACGCCGCACAAAACTACTCGCAGCAGATAGCTTGGAGAATTTTTTTATATTTTCTTAAGCGAGCAAGGTCTTTTGCTTGAACCATAAGCGGAGGCCATTTCAAAAAATCAACCCGGAGCGAGTAGTATTTTCAAAGGCCGAAGCGGGTTCAAAAAAGAACTTTGCGAGCTAATAATCCCCTCCCATCCCGCCCATGCCGGGCATACCTCCGCCCATGCCGCCAGCCGGAGAGTCTTTCTTTTCCGGAATGTTCGTGACAGCAACACCGATCATAAGATAATTCGATGCAACGGAAATCGCGTTCCGTAAAGCGGTTTTTACAACCTTCAAGGGATCAATAATTCCGGCTTCTTTAAGATCGCCGATCTTATTCGTAATCGCGTTGAAACCGGTCCACACATCTCCTGCCCGACTCGCTTCGCGATTCGAAGCGGGCGGGTTTGATTTTGTTTTTATCGCCGCAAGTTCTTTTTTCACATTAGCCGCTGATTCTCCGCTGTTTTCGACAATCGAAGTAAGCGGCGCTTCAAGAGCTCTCCTCAAAATCGAAGCGGCTGCTCCGACAACCGAGAGAGATTCACTTTTTGCCGCTGTCCCAGAAGAAACGACATTGAAAAGCGCGATGCCACCGCCAGGAACAATACCCTCTTCCATCGCGGCTCGCGTGGCGGCGACGGCGTCCTCAACGCGTTGCTTCAACTCCTTCTGCGCGGATTCTGTCGGCGCGCCAACTTTAATAACGGCAACTCCGCCGGAAAGTTTC
>CAYZZK010000090.1:0-2727 GCA_964483045.1 uncultured Candidatus Saccharibacteria bacterium | reverse complement strand
AGTGTAATGTTGTTGTTTGTCGTAATCGCCGGATTTTGTTCGGGGTAACGGATCGTGATGGTCGGTTTCCCAAAAATCCTCGGCGACTCGAGGCCGAAAGCGGAACAAATTATCACGACGGCAACCAGCGCCGCGATCCTTCCTTTCGAAAGGAGCGGACGTTTGGCAAACTTATTTTCCGGTGGCGTGTCAACGAGATAATCCTGGTTTAATTCGCTTATTTTTATGCGTTGCCACCATTCGTTCGCATTGAAACCGAACAATCTGCCGAGTTTGTTAATGTACCCGTGGATATACGGGGCTGCCGGGAGCGCCGAAAATTCATCGTTTTGGAGCGCTTCAATGTGCTTGAGCGATATGCCGGAGATTTCAGAGAGTTTTTTAACGCTAATCTCTTTCTCTCTTAGTTGCTCTTCGAGAAATTGTCCAAAATATTGAATTTCCATTTGTGAATATATCTATTTTTAATACACCGTGCCATCCTCCCCTATTTGGCCTAGAAACTCTCTCGGTTTGGCGCCGTCGCCGGGGCCGATGAGCCCTTTGGCCTCCATGATATCCAAGAGGCGCGCGGCGCGGGCGTATCCAACCTTGAGTCGCCGCTGGAGAAACGACGCAGACGCTTTTTTCGCTTCCGCAACTATCTGCACCGCTTCATCATACAACTCATCCTCTCCGTCTTCAAGATATTCATCGAAGACGCTGCCCTCCTTTCCCTCGCCCTGTTCGTTTTGCTGGTTTTCGAAACTCACTTCCGCTTCGTGCACAGTCTCGTTGTTTTCGCGGATGTAGTCCGCGACTTTATTTATTTCTTCCTCCGTGACATATGCGCTCTGGATGCGTTTCGGTTTTGAAATATCGGACGAAATATAGAGCATGTCCCCGCGTCCTAAGAGTTTCTCGGCCCCGGCGGTGTCTAAAATCGTCCGGGAATCGATTTGGCTCGCCACTTGGAGCGCGATGCGGCTCGTGATGTTTGCCTTGATGAGCCCCGTGATCACCTCGACCGACGGGCGTTGGGTGGCAAGGACTAAATGTATTCCCGTCGCGCGAGCCATTTGGGCAAGTCGGACGATGGATCCCTCCACTTCCCGTCCAAAGGTGGACATCAGATCGGCGAGTTCGTCTATAACTATAAGTACGTACGGAAACGGTTCGTTTTTCTTGTTGCCATTGTAGCTTTTAATGTCGCGGCTTCCTGCTTGGAGAAGCAGTTCATACCGCCGGTCCATTTCGCCGATCGCCCACCTAAAAACGCCCACGGCCTTCTTGCTTTCGGTAACGACGGGACTTACGAGATGCGGGATGCGCGCATAGATTGAAAGCTCCACCCGCTTCGGGTCGATGAGCACGAGTTTCAGCGTCGCGGGCGAATTTTTGAAGAGCAGCGATATAAGGAGCGTATGAATGAGTATCGATTTTCCAGAGCCCGTGGCTCCGGCAACCAGGAGATGCGGCATGCGCTCGATGTCCACGAACACGGGCTCGCCGCTTACGTCCCGCCCCAAGACGAACCCAAGCGGCCCGGATTTTTCGAACTCGGGATAATTCATGAGCGAGCCGAGGCGTACCAGCGCTGCCGCCTTGTTCGGAACTTCTATGCCCACAAGAGATTTGCCCGGGATCGGCGCTTCGATTCGTATTGGATGCGCTGCGAGCGCGAGCGCGAGATCTTGGTTCAGTGCCATGATCCGCGACAGCTTTACTCCTTCGGCGGGTTTCAATGTATAACGGGTTACCGCCGGACCGATATTGATTTCTCCCATCTCGACCGGAATCCCAAAGCTGTCGAGGGTGCGCTTGATAATGTTTGCGTTGGCTAAGAGGTCACCGGTGGTGGGCTTTTCTCCGGCGGATTTAAGAAGGGAAATCGGCGGAGGGCTGTAGTTGCCAAATTTTTGAAAAGGAGCTTTGGGAATTTTATGCGCCGGGGTTTTGTTTTCGTATGCGGCCACGTCTTTGGCGATTTTTTCTTCATCTATCGCTATGTCTCCATTCTCTTCCGGCTCTTCGCTTGCCGCCTTTTTGTTTTTTGGTTCTCCGAGCTTTTCGCCGCCCGCGATATCTTCATCTTCTTCGCGTTCTCCGCCGCCGATGATCACTTTTTCTTTTTGGGGCAAAGCGAACCTTAAGGGGAAGTTTAAGATTATGAGTATTGAAATTATGATTATCAGCGCATTTATAACTCCCGCAGCTATCGCGCCAAAGGGGATTTTGAGCCAGCCGAGGACGTAGCCCAATTGCCCTCCGTCTCCGTACCCGGGGTCGGCTATGTGGATGAGCGCGAGAATCGAAAGCGCCAGCAGCACGATTCCGAAAAGCGTTGTGCTTACAAGCCGCGTCCGTCCCGCAATAAGACTGATCGCCCCGAAAATAAAGACCAGCGGGAGTATGAAGCGGCCGATTCCCATAAGGGCGAACATGCTGTTAGAAATGAGTTCGCCAGCCGGGCCTGCTTTTCCAAAGAACGCCAAGAGCAAAATGGCAGCAGCGCCCACAAGTACAATCGCCCAGATACTTTTTTTTGTTTCAGGATGGAGATGAGGCGCGGACGTTTTTTCCCAGCTTTCTTTTCGCACGGATTTTTTCTGTTTGCCGTTTGCCATTTGAAGATACACGTATTTTACTCTCACACCTCGCGAGAAGCAAAAACAGACAATGCGTGCGAACCAATTTTGTATGAAGTATAATACCGCAGTATATCCATGAAGAAATTGAGCCGAGAAG
>CAYZZK010000089.1:0-2792 GCA_964483045.1 uncultured Candidatus Saccharibacteria bacterium | reverse complement strand
TCTCGTATGACTTCCATATGAGTGGGACGCTGGATGAAGCCAGCAGCCCGGCTTTGAGCTGGAGCCCGTATTGGTGGGTATCATCGGGAGCGCGCTTCGTTATTTCGAACGGCGCAGGAAGTACGCTGGCCGGAAATCTCTCTCCGTCAAGCTCGTGGTACAAATATTACAGCGCGCTTAATCCCGTCGCGACAGACAACGGTGCGCATCCCCAAAACGTGTTTCAGATGTTTTTGCGCAGTCCGGTTACAAATCCCTCGGTGCAGGTATACGTAAAACGCGACAGCGACAATCTATCCAATTCCATCAATAGGCATGCGTGGAACGGGGAATCGCTTTTGGCGCGCTATAGCGACAGTGATAATTATTACTACGGAGGCATTCGCGCGGACGGCGCTGCCGTTATCAAGAAAAAAACGAACGGGGTCTATCAAACGCTTGCCTACAATAACGTGTTTCCCGGAACGTATAGTTCGGTAACCGCGCCGGACCTTATACCAAAAGGGCAGTGGATCGGATTAAAAATCGACATAACGAGCGACGCTGCCGGTAATCCAAAAATTTCATTGTATATCGATCAGGGAAAAACGGGCGTGTGGCAGCTCGCAGCCCAGGCAGTCGATAACCCCACTACCTATGGCAATCCAATCCTGTCCGAGGGACTTGTCGGAATACAGAGCGACTTCGCCGACGCCGAGTTCGACGATTTTCTCCTTCAGAATGCAGGGGGAACAACCGTTAGCCCGGCACCTACTGCTCTCTTTGGCGACGCCTTTAGCGAATATTCCGATGGACTTATCACAAACGAATATGCCTATTGGAATCCAACGGATCCGGCTTCAATAGATTCGCCTATTTGGGAGATGACGAGCGGTTCGTTGTTCGCTCTCGGTGGAACGGCTTGGACCGGCGTTCCGGACGCCGGAGCTCCGAATGCCCTATCTACCAACGCAAATAATTCGGCCGTATTCCGGCTTACAAGCAAACAGACGAACTTCGGCAATGTGGCGGTATCATTCGACCTGCTGAATCAAGGATTGTCTTCAACCTCTTTTACGCCTCCGGTGGCGTGGGACGGCGTCCATATTTTCCTTCGCTATCAAAGCGAATATAACCTCTACTACGCAAGTATAAACAGGCGGGACAACACCGTAGTTATAAAGAAAAAAGTGCCCGGCGGCCCGTCGAATGGCGGCACATATTACGAATTGAACGCTTTTACTCCGCACCAAGTTCCCTACGGTTCCTGGCAGAGCGTAAAAGCCACCGTAAAGAACAACTCGGATGGGTCGGTTACCATCCAGCTTTTCTCGGGCGGGCAGCTTGTATCCAGCGCTACGGACGACGGGTCAATCGGCGGGGCCCCCATTACAAATTCCGGTAAGGTTGGAATCCGGGGCGATAATGCGAACCTACGATTCAAGAATTTCGTCGTGACTTCGCTCTAAATCGCACGCGAAATAACAAATGCGCACCATGCAATAACCTGCATGGTGCGCATGCGCGCCTAGAGAATGGGCTGGTTCCTATTTCTCTTTTTCGTCGTTTTCGAGATAGTCTTCCCGCCCCTCCATTTCCTGATCGTTTTCCATCGTGTCTTTCTTGTTTTCTACCTCTTTCGTGGCGACCGGACTTTTTTTATCTTTTTTTGCGTTTTTTTCCATTGTTTTAATGTTACGCTTTATTTTAAAGTCGTCGACCTTTATTTTTAGACCGTATCTTAGTATCTTAACTACCCGCCTGCACTCTAAGCGGCTCCGTAGATGTAATATCTTCAGGAATTAAACGTCGTATCTCAATGTGAAGTTATGAGGTGAATACTAGCCCACTGTGGGTGAAATAAATGTGAAACTCGGCAATTCCTCCAGGTTTTTTGGTTTTGGCATCTTTTGCAATGCAAAAGTGTTCTTGCGCGGAAAGCACGCATAGCCATTTCGGATTCTAGTAACGTGTGCGGCAATTTCACCATTAAAATCAAATATCAACACTCATGTCGCGAATCTTAATTATTGACGACGAAGAAAAACTCGCTCAATTATTAAAGGAGGGCTTGGAAAAGAGCGGGCATGCCGTAGATTATGTGACTGACGGAAAGGCGGGCAAAACTCGTCTGGGATTGTATTGGAAAGAATATGATTTGGCGATAATCGATCTGATGCTGCCCCACGAGAATGGTTTTGAAATAACGCGTGCAATCCGGGAAAAAAATATCACGCTTCCGATTCTTGTGCTCACGGCCCGGCAAGATGTGCAGGATAAAGTCCGAGCGCTCGACGCCGGCGCCGATGACTACCTTACGAAGCCGTTTTCAATTGAAGAACTTCTTGCCCGCGTTCGGGCTCTATTGCGCCGGCCGGAAAAACTATTGCCGTCGCAGCTTAAGGTCGGGGATTTGGAACTCGATAGTTCGAGCCGGAAGCTGCTCGTGCATGATCGGGAGGTTGCGCTTACGCTCAAGGAGTTTAATCTGTTGGAATATTTCATGAAACATCCGAATCACGTGCTCACGCGCGAACAAATTTATGACCAGTTATGGGATTTCGCATCGAATTCTTTGAGTAATATAGTCGACGTTCATGTCAAGAATCTAAGAAAAAAAATTGAAAGTCGGGGGAGAAAAAAACTTTTGGAAACAGTTCATGGCGTTGGATATCGCCTTAGAGAATAGCGACTCTATGCTGTATATTTATTTTGGCTTGGCTTTTATAATTTTCTTTCTTTGCGTTGCTCTCGTCCGGGCCCTGCGCTTGCTTTCGCATAACAAAAAACTGACATCGGATATGCTTCACGAG
>CAYZZK010000088.1:0-3027 GCA_964483045.1 uncultured Candidatus Saccharibacteria bacterium | reverse complement strand
GGCGATAATTTTGGGGCAGAAAGAAATTTATGAGAACAGCGTGATTCTTCGCAATATGCGGACCGGGTTGCAAGAAAACTTTCCTTTGGATAGAATTGTGTCGGAGATTAAGAAACGGTGGCGCGAACTCGGCGCTATGCATCAGAATCATAACGATGCCTGATCGTAACAGCTGCCTTTTTTGTAAAATTGCAAATAAGGAAATAGAGGTATTAACGGTGTATGAAGATAAGCATGTGCTCGCTTTCCTCGATACTTACCCGATAACGGAAGGCCATACATTAATTATTCCGAAAGTTCACGCAGCGACACTTCTCGATCTTCCCGAAGAAGAAATTAAACCTTTCTTTCTCGCTACGAAGAGAGTTTTGGGTGTGCTAGTGGAGTCCTTCAAAACCAAGACGTTGACTCTCGGCATTAATCATGGCGAGGCGAAAGGGATACCTCATCTTCATGTGCATATCCTTCCGCGGTTTTCGGAGGATGGTGGAAAAGTGATTCAGTCACTTGTCCATATGACAAATCAGCGTCCCATCGTGGAGATCCATGAGCAAATAGTAAAAACAGCGCAAAAAAATAAATTATAAAATAAAAATAGCATGGGAATAGAAGTCAAAAGAAAACAGGGCGAGTCAGCAAGTGCGCTTATGTTTAATTTTTCCAAAAGAGTTAAACGAAGCGGAGTTTTAAAAGAAGCGCGCCGGCGGCTTTTCTATGCGCGGACGGTAAGCCGTATCAAGCGGAAAGCTTCGGCGCTCCACAAAGATAAAAAAAAGAAAGAAATCGATCGGGCTCGTAAGTTGGGGATCGTCTAGATTTTTTACGCATGAGCTTAAAAGAAAAGTTGCAGTCGGATCTTATAGTTTCGCTCAAGGCCGGGGATAAATTAAAAACTGGCGTGTTGAGATTCGTGTTATCTGAAGTGCAGAGCAAAGAGAAAGAAAAACAGGGGCAGGGAAAACCGCCGGAGCTCGGTGACGAAGAAGTGGGCCAGGTGCTTCTAAAAGAGTTCAAGAAACGCAGAGAAGCAATCCGTCTTTTTAAAACAGGGGGGCGGGAGGATTTGGTCGCGAGCGAGGAAGCGGAACTTGCGATTATCGAGCAATATATTCCGAAGCAGTTGGATCAAAGCGAGATACGCGCCGTTGTCGACAAACTTGTCTCGCGCGGACTTACTGATTTTAATTCCTTGATGAAGGAAGCAATGAAAGAAATGAAGGGAAGGGCTGACGGTAAGCTCGTGACAGAAATAATCCAAACCAGGATCGGTTCATAATCGCAATGCTGGCCGCACGGGGATCTCGGTCTCTTCATGAGCGTCTTTCTGCGGTAGCCGAAAGGGCTCTTTTGTCTCTTGCTTCACCCGCTTCCACGGTGGAGATTTTTCTCTTGAGCAGCGAAGAAATGCACAACCTTGAAAAAAAGGTTGGCATGCAAAGGGCGGGCCATGTTCCCAACGTGCTTTCATTCGGGGAACCGGAGGCCTTTCCGCACCCGGAAACGAAGAAAAAAATGCTCGGAGAAGTGTATTTGAACAAAGACCTCGCCGTGCGTGGGGTTCAAGACCTCGCCTATCTTCTCGTTCATGGAATCTTGCATCTAATGGGCTACTCACATGCCAAAAAAAATGATACCCTAGAGATGGAGCATCTCGAACAGCAGATATGCGAAAAGATTTTTCGGGACCCAGGATAAAAGAATTTTTAAAAATGCCATCCAATTTTGTTACGGGATTAGATGTTGGAACTTCATCGCTTAAAGCCGCGCTTATCGAGAACCGTGATGGGAAGCCGATGCTCAAGACCATCTTCAAAGAGCCATCGGTTGGCCTTCGAAAGGGAGTTATCGTTGACGTTGCCGAAGTTTCGCAGGCGATCAACCGCATTTTCCATGAGATAAAAAAGATATCCAAAGCGGCGCTCAAAAACGTATATGTCAGCATCGGAACGCCCCATATTAAGGCGCAGATGTCGAAGGGGATTGTCGCGGTTTCGCGCGCGGACACCGAAATTTATCAGGATGACGTTGATAAAGCGATTAAAGCGAGCCAGGCCGTCCATCTTTCTCCGAACAGGACGGTGATTCACAACGTGACTCGCGAGTTTATCGTGGACGGCGTGGGGGACATCGTCGATCCGTTGGGTTTATCAGGGAATCGGCTTGAAGTTAATAGTTTCGTGATAGACGCATTTTCTCCTCATGTGAAAACGCTCATGAGAACGGTTGAGCTCGCCGGCGGCGACGTGAGCGGCCTGGTGCTCTCTCCCCTTGTTGCAGCTCGATCCGCTTTGAGCAAGAACCAAAAGAATCTCGGGACGGTTCTTATTGACATCGGGTCCGGAACAACGGGAATGTGCGTGTACGAAGAAAACAAACTTATCGAAGTTGCGAAGTTCCCCGTCGGTGGGTCGAGTATTTCGAATGACATTGCGATCGGGCTAAAAATTCCAGTTGAGGCGGCGGAAAACCTGAAGTTGCATTACGGCTATGCGATGGCAAAAGAAGTAAGCCCGAAAGAAATGATTGACCTCAAGAAATTTTTGCCGGACGCGACGGGGTCTGTTTCCCGGCGATTCGTCTCGGAAATCATCGAATCCCGTCTTGCGGAAATACTCGATTTTGTTAATAATGAACTGAAGGCGCTAGGAAAACAAAGCCATCTTCCGGGAGGCGCCGTGCTCGTTGGGGGTGGTTCAAAAGTTCCAGGGTTTACGGATTTGGTTCGGCAAGAGCTGAAACTTTCAAGCCAGATAGGGATGACGCTGTGCGATGAATGGGACACCACTTCGGGCAATTTCGCCGAGTTTTTGGAAGATCCCGAGTTTGTCACTGCATTCGGCCTTGTACTATGGGGGGTTGACGACAAGGGATGGGGCCGGGAATCGGCATTATCAAATTTTAAAATGAAAAATATCATTAAATATTTTCTCGCGTAATCGAACATGGCAAAATCCAAAAAAAAAGCTGTGGCAAAAAAAGGAAATTTATATATTCATCTCGCGAGCGTTAAGGTGGTCGGCATGGGCG
>CAYZZK010000087.1:0-3130 GCA_964483045.1 uncultured Candidatus Saccharibacteria bacterium | reverse complement strand
AAAAAACTGCCCGGCATGGTATTTTCGGTGTCGTTGGTTTGGCTCTCGCTCCCGATTTTCGTTCGGATGGAAGAAAGCATCGCGGTTTTCTTGCCCGCGGATTCGAGAATAGAATTTAACAGTTCGAGTGTCGTTGTTTTTCCCTTTGTGCCCGTGACGCCGATCAGATATATTTTCCTGCTTGGGAATCCGTATATCCATGCGGCCAGAATGGCGAGTATGAAATGGTACGCTTTTGCGACAAACGGCAGCTTATATATAAATGCGACGACAGGATTCCGCTTGGCTCCGGCAAAAAAATCCATTCGGCTTTCGGAATTTATTTTTTGCCCAAAACTTTGAAAGCCGCCTTAAGGCGCTCTTCGAGGCCGACGACTTTTTCGTCGACTTTCGCGAGAGCGGACTTCGCTTGTTCCCGCCGGTACCCCAGGCCGACCAGCGTTTCAAGCAAATCCGAGTCCGCTTCCATCTTACCCACGAAAGATTCCGACTTTTCCGAGGTAATTTTGTTTTTGAGTTCCAGCACGATCCGATCCGCGGTTTTTCCGCCGATGCCGGACGCTCTCTTTAAAAGATCCGGCCGATTCTCTTTAATGGCCGCGGAAATATTCTCCAGCGTGTCTATCCCCAAAATCGCGAGCGCGGACTTCGGGCCGACGCCGTTTACCGAAATCAACGCCTCGAAAAGCTCGAGCTCCTTTTGCGAAGTAAATCCGTAGAGTTCCATCGCGTCTTCCCGAAGGTGCAGATGGCAGAAAAATTTTGAGTTGCTCCCGGCCGCAGGAAGGGCGTGCATGCTTCGGGCGTGGGTGAAAACCTTGATGCCCAATCCGCCCGTTTCTATGACTACGAAATTCTCCGCCCGATGCGTCAATTTTCCCTCAATGGTATAGATCATTCCATCAGTAATAAAAAATGTGTTTGCTCATTTCCTCACATTATTATATGCGAAGAGAGCAAGTTATACACATCCCTTCGCCGATCAATAGTGTATAATCAATATATTATTCAATGACTCCCATAGAAAAAGATAGAGACATGCGGCTCGTCGCCATTTTTGCAGCTGGGGTTTTCATAGTTACCGCCGCAACCGTAAGTACGGCGCAATTCGCCACTGCGGTCTATGCGCAGCAAGAAGACGGATATACCGCGCCGGCCCCGCAAAACTCTCTCTGGATACGGCCGGGACTCCCGGGAACTACATCCCCCCAAAACGGACTGCCGCAGGGATTTCCTAATACATACTGAACGCTCATAGATTAGAAGGCGGCCGATTCTGTCTTGCGCCCGTCAACTTGCTCCCGTTGCGCGAAGCTTGTCATTTTTTGCCGGTTATCCTATACTAAATCCCTATAATTAGTTAATTATTTAAGTACGCCATGCCAATTACACAATCAGCGAAAAAAGCCCTTCGGCAAAACGTTCGTCGGGCCAAAAGAAACGTGACCAGAAAAGAATCCTATAAAAAGGTGGTCAAGGGATATCGCAATCTGGTCGCAGAGAAAAACATAGCCGAAGCGGCAAAGCAGCTTCCGGCCGTCTACCAAGCGCTCGACAAAGCCGCGAAGAATAAGGTTATAGAATGGAACAAGGCCAGCCGTCTCAAATCTAGACTAAGCCAGCTTCTCGCGGTAAAGTAGCCACTACTTTCAAAACGGCTAAAACTCTTATATAAAGTAAGGGTTCTTTTTTGCGCAGCGCACATTCACAACCAAAAGAGTTATAACCAAAGATTGGAGGAAAATGATTCTCTATCGTTGCTGTAGAAATGTACCAGAAAGACTGATATCTCCTTCTAATTGGGCTACGAACTCGGTCGCATTGGAGTACTTTATTGACCTTTGCGAGGAGCGAAGGATCGATTGCGGAGATACAATCGTTGTCATAGATATTCCAACGCCGGCCGAGACGGAGATCGGGCCGTATACCCACATTCGAGGCAGGAAAACAGAGACTTACGACACGGAATTCACCGCGCCTTTCGGCAATGACAAAAACGGTTGGTGGAGTTTCAACCAGCCATACAAGGGCCTGTTTCGGATTCTGGCAGTTATAAAAGTTTCCTCTTTCAATTCCCTGGATGAAATTGACGAGCTTGACGCTCGGTTCAAGCCCTACAATGAATGGCCGCAATGGCTAAAGGATCGGATGGCGAAAAGGGTCTAAAGTAGTCTTAAAAAAGTTCGAAACGCTCGCGCCTAAACGCGAGCGTTATTTTTTTTGAAATAGAAAAAAGACCGAATCAGCCCGTGAGCACTGCATCCACGAGCGCCTCTTCATATTCGAGCTTGCCGGATTTTATTTTAAGATCATAGCCGGCGAACTCTCGCGCGCGCTCTTTCCGCAGCGAAGCCAGCATATTAAAAATTTTCGCGGCCGGTTCATGCACCGCAAACAACTTCTCGAGCATAAAAAGCCGCCTGCCTATTTCATGACTTTTGAGTCCATTCATCACGCTCCAGAAATCCGGCATCACTTCGAGCATCGTTTTCTCTAAATCTTTTTGTGTAATGCTCTTTTTCCCTAGCAAACTTAGCTTTTGCATTTCCGTCGCAAGCCCCCAGCTATTTCCGGCATATGTGCGCGCCAGAAAAGCAAACGCCGACCCGTCCAAAGCGACTCCGCACTTTTTAGCTGTGTCGGAAACAAATTTCTCCCAGTCCTTTCCCTCAAGCGGACGGAATTCCTGCGCGAGAGACGGTTTTTCGAGAAGAACGGAAAAGGATTTCGTCGGCTTCCCATTTTCGGAAAGCACTATGGTTGTATCTTTACTTTTAAGGAATTGTGCGAGTTCTTTAACGAACGCATCAGGAGTTTCAATCTGGAGCGCATTTTCCACAAAGGCGATTTTTTTGACCTCGAAGATGGATTGGCTTTTGAGGAAACTCCGGAGATCGTCCAGCCCTTCCTTTTCCGCAATATCGAAATTGCCGATTGCGAGCCCGGAATATTTTTTCAAAAATTCCGCTTGAATGGAGCGTTTTTTTTCTTCACGCCGATAATCGTCCCGCCCGTAGAGAAAAATAACCATTCCACTACTTCTTCTTAAGCTGCTTCTTGATTGCCGCTCGTATGAAGTCCCGGAAAAGCGGATGCGGGCTAAGCGGCCTACTCTTAAATTCGGGATGAA
>CAYZZK010000086.1:0-3204 GCA_964483045.1 uncultured Candidatus Saccharibacteria bacterium | reverse complement strand
AAAACTGGAACTCCTGGGGAATGATTCGATATGCGCGAGTACAGGTTTTGCATGAAATAGTTTCTTTCGTAACCTCGCTTGGCGCATCGTTTATATGATCTGGTAGTTCTTCCGCTCTTAGCGTTGTCCATTGAGTTGCGCGAGGTGTTTCTCTCCATGTATATCCTCTCTTTAGAGCCTCTTCTTTATTTAACGGGAAAAAGAGATTGGCTATTGTTTCATTGTATGCGCACCAACTCAATTCGATCGGGAAGAATTCGCCGTATCGATATGTATTTCCCATTGCATCAATGTAGGGCATTGAATTCATATGTTCGATTATTTTCTTTCGGAGATTTTGAAATTCGTCTTCCGTATATTGTTTATTCAGTATGCAATATTTTTTCTGGCGTACAGAAACACAGCCAAAAATGTTCTGGGACGAAGAAAGAATGAAATATTCTCCGTCAATCATGCTGCCGATATTTGTTTCCATGCAAAATCTTACATTTGATGCGTCTGTGCCAACATACCCTTCATAAGATAACGATAGGTTGTCTCCCCAGCCGGTGATGTCGTAGCATTCACGAACGGGGCCGCGAATCATCATCATTAAGTATTTTGAATCTTCCGCTCCGGTAACTTCGTAGCATTCTTTACAGTTTTTTGACTCAAAAATGTAATTTCCTGTGGAATTTACGGATAGAGAGTCATATATTGGCATTGGAGGAAAATTTTTCCAATGCTCCGCTGCGCGTTTTTTTATTTCCTGGTATGCCGCATAGGATCCAAGATCCCATTTTTTGATTTCCGCAAAGTATTCTTCTTTCGTGTACGGTTTATTAAAAATATAGTATTTTTTATTTTTTAAATTGGCCGATGCAAAACAGTTTTGGCAATTTGATGAGTCTCTTAAGAATAGACAATCTATAGATTCGGTCGTATTTTCTACGCCGATGCATTTATTATTTTTAAACATGTTTCGTGAGTCGTAGCAAAAATCACAAAACATGGCGAGCGAGCAGTCGACTAGGTATTGATCATGCGCTAGGTAGAATCCGTATAAGCATTCTTCGCTCCAGGCAGAAAAAAATACAAGATAACAGTTTTTTACGCTTCCTGCGTGGTTGACGAATGGTGAATATTGAGCTGCAACTGGATCTATATCCAGAATCAGAACCGGCGTTTGTTGTAGAAGTTCTTTAAATTGCTCGAAAAAGGGACGCGAGAAGTCGTATTCTCGGCCAAAATCCAGTGCATCCCATTTATCCGAGTAATAACATTCTACGCAATAGGTTACGAGAGTTGCTTCCGGTGGATATTTTGATATTGCTTCTTTTCCGCATAAGCCACATGTTCTTTTAAATAAATTTGTGAAATTGATGAATCCCATTCGTCTTTGCCGTCTGCATTTTGGACAAAACGTCGGCGGCGGGACGGAAATCTTTTTATAAAAATCAAAATCAGCGGGTTCGATCGAAAATTGCTGTTTGCAATTTTGGCAGGTCCTGTCCTCGCTCGTCATTCACTTTTATCTTTATTTAGCTTAAAGATACCCCAGCGGATTTATATCTCCGCCCTGCGGCATCGGGCCGCAGCTTTTGGTGGGCCGCATATAAAATGTCGGCGCGGCGAAAACGGTGAAGTGAAGATGTGGCCCGGTCGCCCACCCCGTTTTGCCGGAATACCCTATCACATCTCCTCTTTTCACTTGCTGCCCGGGCTGGACGATCTGGCGGGACATGTGGCCGTAGAGCGTAACAAGGTTATTGTCATGTTTCACGACGATAAATTTGCCGTATGCCGCCTTGGGGCAGTATAAATCCTGATTCCCGGTCGCGACAACCGTTCCGTCTTCGGCGGCCATAATCACGGTGCCGATCGGTACGCCGATATCTATTCCGTTATGCCATTGGCTCTTATACGTCGTTTGCGCGAAACCAGTTGAACCATATCCTTGGGTAATTGCTTTTGCGCCGCCTTCAATCGGCCAAAGAAGAACCCCTGGCTTGATCGGAGGAAGCGTTGCCGGATCGATTTTTGTCCGCAGCACGGAATCGAGCGCCTCAATGTCGTTTGCGATCTGCTGCTGAAGCTTTTCCAACTGCGTGATCTGCTGGGCAAAAACGCTTTCTTTATTTTTGGTTTGCTTAAGGAGCGTTTCTCTTTCCGCTTGTTGGTCTTGGACGATCAGCTTCTTGTTTTCCGAATCGCGCTTATGGGACGCGATCGAATCCTTCTTGCTGTTTGCGGCCTGAATTTTCTGATTATACTCGTCTTGAACGCTCCGCAAGCTGCCGAGATCGGTTACAAGTTGGCTCTGGAGGTTATTAAGCGTCTGCGCTTCGAGCACTCCGTCCGCCAAGCTGGAACTTCGCAAAAAAATGGTGAGCAAATTATTGTTTTGATGCTCGTTTTTCTGAAACTCCAGAAGAATTTTCTCTATTGCGTCCCGCTTGTCCTGTATTGAGCGCCCGATGTCTTCCAGATCGTAGCCGAGCGACTCGACTTCAAGGGAAAGTTTCTGAATATTTATTTCGTCCGATTTTAAGCTTAGATTCAATTGGCTTATATTTCCCGAAAGCCCATTCAACTCTTTCTGAAGAGTCACCCGCTCCCCCGTTACGCCTTTGAGCGTTTCGCGGGTTGTTTGCAGTTGTTTATCTACGGAATCAAGCTGTTTGGCTTTTTCCTGGATTTGAGATGCGAGATCGTCCCGGCTTAACGAAGTGGAAGTGGTGCTATTTTGAGGCGCGCTTTGGGCGAAAACAAGCGAGCCGCTCATTGCAAGTACGCCAGCTATAATATATGCCGCGAATATCTTTTTGGAAAAAATCTTTATTTTCATCGATTACTATATTACAACATTTCGCTCTTTTTTATTCCCACCTCGATCCTTCTCTTAGACTCCTCCGCGCCCAAAATTTCGATAATCTCAATCGGATCGGGAGACACGGCTTTGCCCGAAAGCGCGACTCGGAGAGGCCACAATACCGCTCCCCGTCCCTCGGCGGCAATAAGTTCGCTCATTGATTCGCTAAGAGCATCTCGATTAATTCGTTCGATCCCAAAATTATCGAATATTCTAAGAACCCGCGTAAGAATTTCTTTTATTTTTTCGGGAGGAGAGGGCTGTTTTTGCCATACGAGCAGCTTCGGCTCATACTCTTGAAGCGAAAAGAAAAATTTAATAAAGCAACTTTGCGAATTTTTAAAAATAATCAA
>CAYZZK010000085.1:0-3250 GCA_964483045.1 uncultured Candidatus Saccharibacteria bacterium | reverse complement strand
TGAAAGACAGGTTAGCAGGCCAGGGGCAACAACAAGAGGAGGAAGAAGAGGACGAAGAGGAGGGGGAAGAAGAGACCGAGGCCGGCTAGTACCAAAACCGGATATGGTATCATTATACTAGTGGTTAATCTACAGCCGCCATTATCTAATTTTCACATAAGATAAAATTATGATCGTTCCCTCGTTGAACTTTCATCGCAGAATATTCTCATTCGTTATCGGCTTTTTTCTTCTCGCGGCGCTGATTTCTCCCGGCCATTCGCTCGGACAATCAACACCGCAGTCGCCTCGACTCCTCATCACATGGCGGGCGGAGAGCTATGTCCCGGCAGCATATCCCGGGAAGACACTTCCCGGCCCGGGCTCCGTCGTCGCCGCCTCGGTGGAAGTAATCGACCAGGGGAAAATTGCCGATCTTTCTAGAAACAACATTTATTGGTATCTCGACGGACTGCTCGTTGGGAGCGGCGTCGGTAAAAATACGGTGAGCGTTAAGGTCGGGAAGCAAGCCCTCCAGGAAACAGAACTTATGGTCCAGATTCCCGGCTACAAAGGAGACCTGCTCATCGACACGGTCGTTCTTTTCATATCCTCGCCCGTAGCAGTCATTGAAGCTCCTTACGCCGAAAGGAATTTTGGCAGCGGCTCCGTGACGGTAAGAGGAACTCCATATTTCTTCAATGTGCCGGATATAAGCACGCTTATTTACAACTGGACCGTGAACGGCGTATCCGCTCCCGCGGCAACGAGCACGGAAGGAAAAACCGAGCTCGCGGTAAACGTCAATCCGGATGCGGCGCCGGGGGCACAACTCGATATCGACCTTACCATCCGCGACCCCAAGGACCAATTTTATTACGGGGCGGGAAACGTAACGCTCAATTTCGCCAAGTGAGAACCATGGTCACGCACATGAAAATAAAAAGAATAGCAGCCGTCGGTACCCTTTTCGCGGGAGGGCTACTTGCGAATGTGGACGCAGTCGCGCATGCAGCGGTTACTATAAATGTAAAGCTGCCGACGTGGCAGCCGCCGGGCACGACCGCGCCAGTAGCGGGTCCGCTCGGTTTTGTGCAGCAGTTTTATAATTTCGGACTTATGATCGGTGGGATTTTGGCCGTCGGCGCAATCGTCTACGGCGGCATCAAATACACGTTCGCCGCGGGCAACCCCTCCGGCCAAAGCGAGGGAAAAGAGTGGGTGAAAAGCGCGCTTTTGGGATTACTACTGCTTGCCCTTGCAACTCTTATTTTGAAGACAATCAACCCGACACTCGCAACACCAACTCTGCCAAATTTTTAAAAAATAAATCCATGAGGCGGTATTTATATCTCTTCGCAATAGTGCTCGTCATCGTGATAGTCGTGCTTGTCGGGATTTTGATCGCCCGGCGGGCAGGCCCCGGGACAGAGGCGGTGCCAACGGGCGGCGGCACGACGACTCCGGGGGGCCTTCCGGTGGCGCCGCCGGCGACCGGCGAAAATAACCAAGCGGGCGCCGGGGCAGCCGAGACGACTCCAAACTATGAGGGGCAGAAATTCAGCGTGGTGGCGGAAAATAAGGCGTCGGACTTTTTCGTAAACGGCGACGCGTCCGTCGTTCTTGTCCAACCAGATGGGCAAATAATGAAAGCGCAGGGCGGCCAGGTGTCCTCTTTGAGTTCCTCCCCCATAGCAAACCTCATAGCCACGCATTTTTCTTACGACGGCAAAAAAATCCTCGCGGTTTTCGGAGATCGCGCGCGCCCGGAAACAAGCCTGTTCGACGTGACCTCAAAAACGTGGCGGCCGCTGCCCCCGAACATGCAGTCTCCTGCGTGGTCGCCGGTTAACTACCAAATCGCATATCTTGGAGAGCGAAACGGCTCCGGAATGCTATTCGAACTCGATACTTCGAAAGCGGTCGGGGTGCCGCAGGAAATTCTAAAAATCAACCTTCAGGACGTGCAGCTCCGCTGGATCGATCAAAATCAAATCATTTTGTCCGATCGGGGAAGCGCGCTTACGAAAGGATCCGTCTGGAGTTTAGACATCAAAAATAAAATACTCACGCCCCTTGCCATAGATACCCCCGGGCTCGATTCGATTTGGGGGAGTCAATACGGACTCGTGTTTGTGGCGAGTCAGAGTCAGCGCGGCGGAGGGCTACGCCTCCTGGACGCAGCCGGCAATCTGCTGCATGAAATGGCTTTCGTTACACTCCCCTCCAAATGCACATTTACTACGGAAACGACGGTGACCCCCATAAAAGCGCCGGTGGGCACGAGCACGAGGGCCTCTTCTCAAGCGACCTCCACGACGGCAGTGAGCAGAATCCTCTATTGCGCCATTCCGAAAAACACCGAAGCGTTTCAGGCGGCTACCTTGCCGGATGCCTACTTCCGAAAGGAACTTTTCACGGCAGACGAGTTCTACGTGGTTAATCTGCTCGATGGGAAAACAGATATTATTCCGGGCGGAAAAGACTTATCGGTGGATGCCGTAAACCCCAAAGTATTCAACCACACGCTCTTTTTTATAAACCGGCTAAACGAACAACTCTACGCGCTTTCTTTAAGCGAACTCTAGGACGCATCGAACTTATGGGCCGCCTCAACCCGACACTTTCGGCGGGGCGGCGAGGAACGCGATATTTCAACTAGAAAATATCGCGTTATTACTTTTCCGAAATGGGTTTTATGACAACGTATCTCCCGGTACCGGTGCCGATGCTTTCTGTCGTTACTTCGGGGTGAATGGCCAGTTCAACGTGCACAAGCCGACGCTCGTAGGAATTCATAGCCGGAAGCTGTATGTGTTCTTTCGTCTGTAATACTTTTTTTGCGGCAGCCCTTGCGAGTTCGGCGATTAAATTTTCCCGCTCCTGGCGATAGTTATTTACGTCGAAAAATATCGGCGCCTGATTTTGCTTTTTCGCCATCATCCGGAGCAGGTGATTGATGCTGTCCACGAGCGTAAGAAGGTTTTCTTTGATGAGGCCCGGGTTATCGTAAATGAAAACGGAGGCGCGTTTACGCTCCGGTTTAATTTCCACCCGATAATCGCCGAAGCCCATGAGCTCAACTATTTTTTTGACTGTTTGTTCCCACTGTTCCATGTTCTTGTATGTGTGCGTTCACGATGCGTTGCTGAAGGATCGAGAAGGCGGTCGAGATAAGCCAGTACAAAGCGATCGCGGCGGGAAAGTTTATAAAAAAGATGAGCGTTAGCACCGGGCCTATAAACACCATCTGCCTTCCCATTTTTTCCTG
>CAYZZK010000084.1:0-3270 GCA_964483045.1 uncultured Candidatus Saccharibacteria bacterium | reverse complement strand
GCGGATTCGACTGGCTTCACGCACCGAACAATGCGATTATCGTGGGCCCGTACGACCCGCAGCTTCAGAAACCGATCACAACTGCAGCGCGGCTTCTTCTTGCGAATCTCGACGAAGGCAGAATTCCGAAAGAACACGGCGCGACGCTCATGACCTCCATGTCATTCCGAGACTACGGACACGATCGCAAAGGCGCGGAAATCAAATCCCGTTGGCTCAAAGACTATGCGCTCGAAGTGATTAACGAGGCGGTTCCGGAATTGCCGAAGCGATATACGTTAAAGTGGCTCGTTGCGGTCATGTCAACCGAAACGCGCGGGATTGATGTCCTGGATCGTAATTGAAATTCAATAAAACTTAAACAACAAAAGCTGTTTCGAAAAACGAAACAGCTTTTGCCTTTCAAGCGAGGCATAAATCGATTTCACCACAGCCCTGAAGGCCGTGAAAGTTCACTTTTCAATCAGATTTCCATACCTTCTATAAAAATACTTTTTCGCGAACTCCGCCGAAACAAGATAAAGTCCGACGACGCCGATAATGGCAGCCATAACCTCGATCCCCGGCTTCGCAAAACCGAAGAATGAACCCGCCGGCGCGAGGGATAAAGTCCACCCCACAAGCACAACGCCGATCGAGCTCACAAAAATCAGCGGGTGTGCCATGCTTCCAAACACGCTTCGCCGCGTGCGGAAAACCCAAACGACGAGGGTTTGCGTCGTGATCGATTCGAGAAACCATCCGGTTTGGAATACCACCGGCGAAAGATGAAATCCCAGCAATATGGCGAATGTGAGCAGGTCGAATATGGAACTCAAAGGGCCGAACACAATCATGAATTTTTTCATAAATTGTATGTTGAACTTTTTCGGACGTTTCAAAAATTCCTTATCTACATCGTCCAGGGGTGTCGTGAGTTGTGAAAAATCATACAGAAAATTATTGAGCAGAATCTGTGTCGGCGTCATCGGCAAAAACGGCAAGAAAAACGACGCAAGCGGCATCGTAAACATGTTCCCGAAGTTGGAACTCAACACCATCATGAGATACTTAAACGTATTGGCGAAATTTTTTCTCCCCTCGATGATTCCTTCGATGATTTCGTGAAGCCCCGTGCGAAGCAGGATGATATCGGCGGTTTCTTTAGCAATATCCACCGCATTGTTTACCGAAATTCCGACGTCGGCTTCCCGAAGGGAAAGGGCATCGTTTACTCCGTCTCCAAGATAGCCGACCACATGGCCGTTTTGCCGGAGCGCTTTGATGATGATCCTCTTCTGCTCCGGTAAAATTCGGGTAAAAACGTTTACCGTCTCAACTTTCTTCTGCAGCTCTTCAAACGCAATCTTCTGCACATCGTCGCCCGTGAGCATTCCCTTGATAGCAAAACCGATTTCCCTGGAAATTTTTTCCGTTACGAGATGATTATCGCCGGTGATGATTTTTATCTCGACATTGTATTCCCGAAGCAGTTCGAGCGTGTTTTTCGCGCTTTTTTTGGGAGGATCCAGAAACGCCAAAAATCCCATGAAGACCATGCCCTCCTCGTCCTCTTTTGCATAAATCTCTTTGGCTCCGATGTCCTTAATTGCAACGCCCAGTACCCGAAACCCATCCGCGCTCAATCCCTCATATACGCTTGTGATTTCCTCAAGCGATTTTTTGTCCATCCTTTCCTTGCCGTAAAAATCGCATATTTTAAATATCTCCTCCGGCGCGCCCTTCACGACCAGAATAGTGTCTCCGTCCCGCTTCACGGCCACCGAATCCCGCCGGCGCGCCGAGTCAAACGGCAGCTCGTCCAGTTTCGTCCATCCTGAAACGTCCACCTTTTTGAATTCACGGATCGCCTTATCGAGCGTGTTGCCCACGCCCGAAACATGGATGCTCCCCAAATATCCCCAGCGAAGTACTTCGTCCGACGCTTCGCCCTTGCCGTCAACATATTTTACAAGCTCGATCTTGTCCTCCGTGAGCGTCCCGGTTTTGTCCGTGCAAATGATGTCAATGCTTCCCAAATTATGGATGGCGGACAATTTTTTTACGATGACCCCCTTTTTCGACATTGCAAGCGCTCCGCGCGCGAGATTCGACGTGATGATAAGGGGCAAGAGCTCCGGAGTAATACCGACCGCTATGGCTATGGCGAAAAGAAAAATCTCAAGCGGATTTTTCCGTTCGAAAATCAGGTTGATGAGAATAATCGCGAGCACCAAAAAAATCGTGAGTCTGAAAATGAAAAAACTGAATGTTTTAAGGTCGCGATCGAACTCGGAAGCGTCCTCCGGCTCTTCCAGCTTTTCGCGAATGCCGCCGAGGCGGGTCGCGAGGCCCGTCTTGACCGCGACGGCCACCCCTCGCCCGGAAACCACGTTCGTTCCCATCCAGAGCGATGCATCCGCTGCAATTTCTTTCTCGACCGGCATAGATTCTCCCGTAATGACGCTTTCGCTCGCGAAAATATCCCTGCCTTCAATCAGAATACTGTCGGCGGGAATAGTGTCTCCCGCTTCGATGGTAAAAATATCCCCGGGCACGACCTCTTTGATATTCCGCTCGACAACGACTCCCTCGCGGATTACGCCGGAAGTAATGCGTACTTTTTCCTGAAGTTTTGCGGCTGCCTGCTCTGATTTGTAGGTATTCAAAAAATCTATAATCGCGCTCGCGGCGACAATGACGAGAATAATGAGAGCGTTGAACTGCGAACCGAGGAATCCGGACACGACCGCTGCTCCGATTAAAAGCAAAAGCAGCGGGCTTTTGAATTGCAAAAGGAAAATAATAATAGGGCGCGCCTTCTTCTGCGGTCCAAAATCGTTATGGCCGTACGCCGCAAGCCGCCGCGCCGCCTCCGCGTGGGAAAGGCCGGCTTTGGAAGTTTTTAAAATCTTTAATATTTCTTCACTGCTCTTAGAAGATAAACTTTGCAAATCAATAGAGCCGCTAGATTTATCCATATCTTAAATTATACAAGCATTTGAAAGAAAAGCCCCACCAATTATGGCGGGGCTTTCGCTGGCAATTCATAAGCCGGATTCTGTTCCGATTTTGCTCACCGAAGGTGGTGCAAAATCGAGAATCCTGAGCGAAGTCGAAGGATATTCGTCCCTCGAGAAGACTCGGAATGCTCGGTTTTGTAACTACCTGCGGTAAACAAAACCGGCAATGATAATTTGTCTGGGCCCTTGATTGCTCGCGGGCTCGAGCGGTTCTCTCCGGCCGAAGCCAGAGCACGACCTTGCACCCAGTAAGGATTTAGCCGTTTCA
>CAYZZK010000083.1:0-3619 GCA_964483045.1 uncultured Candidatus Saccharibacteria bacterium | reverse complement strand
GCGTTGTTACGGCGCCAGATCATGCCCCCCTGAAACTAAAGGAGCCGCATCTCGTAGCGCAGAACCGGCACTTGGTTCATCCTCATCTCCACTAGAAACAAAAGAAACAAAAATTCAAAAGGCCGCAAAGAAAGCTCTGCGGCCTTTTTATTTGTGGGCGAGGTGGGATTTGAACCCACATGCCTTTCGGCATACGGTCCTAAGCCGTACGTGTCTATCCAGTTGCACCACTCGCCCTACCGCAGCACTATTTTACCAGGCCGTGTGTTTTTGGAGTATCCGGAGCGCGGCGGCACGAGCTAAGGATATTTTTCAGCAGGAAAAATATCCGGCTCCAAAAACACGCAGGTTGGTGAAAATTTATTTCACAAACTCGGCCACCTTTTTGAAAACCGCGGGCTCGTGCTCCGCGAGATCGGCGAGAACTTTCCTATCCAGTCGTACGTTCTTCGTTTTGAGCAGGGAGATGAACTTGCTGTAGCTTAAACCCTCTTCGCGTACCGCCGCGTTGATTTTTACGTTCCATAGTTGCCGGAATACGCGTTTCTTTTCTTTCCTGCCGCGGAACATGCGTGTGAGGCCGTGCAAAAGCGCTTCCTTGGCGGCGCGCTCTTTGGACTTCCGGCTCCACTGGAATCCCTTGGTGAGCTTTAGTACTTTTTCTCTTCGTTTGTGGGCGTTTACGCCGCTTTTTACTCGAGGCATTGTTTTAGTAGCTTACTATTTTTTTCTTTGGATAATCAATAGAGAGCGTCTTTCGCTTGTTCCTGATTGTTTTTTGATTCTTTCGGACGCGGAAATGATCAGTGGCCATCGGCCGCCGGACCATTTTCCCGTTCTTCGTAAACCGTATTCGCTTTGTTACGCTCTTTTGCATGTTATTGGCGGTTGGTGAAAATAAAAATTTGGCTATACGCCAATTTCCCTAACGCGGTAAGTGTAAGTGAAATAGGTCTATTTGGCAACTCTTGCCATGCATTTTCTATTTTTTCGACACAAGCATATTCATTCCTCTTCCGCCGAATTTCGGATCGCTGATGCGTTTATGCTCGGCGGTTATCATCGCCGCGAACTCTTCAATTCTTTTCCTCGCCCAGTCTTTGTTGTACTTTTCCCGTCCCCGAAGGCGCATATTTATTTCCACCTGGTGGCCTTCGAGAAGAAATTTATCCGCTTGCTTCGCTTTTATCAAAAGATCGTTCGGCGCCGCTCGCGCGCTGATTTGCACTTGCTTCAGTCCGCCGCCTTTCTGCGCCAGCCGCTCTTTCTTGAGCTGTTTCACTCGCTCGTAGCGGTATTTATCGAAACTCATAAGCCGCGCCACGGGAGGATTGGCGGTGGAAACGATTTCAATAAGATCGATGCCGAGGTCGGGCTTCGCAAGCGCAAGCGCGTCCTCGCGTTTCATGATGCCGAGGGTTTTCCCGGTCTCGTTTATCACGCGGAGCTCCGGCGCGGTTATTTTTGAATTAATTCGTGGCGTAATTATGGATTTCTAAAGTCGGTTTCTTCTGACTTGATGACTAGATGATACAGCGAGTTATTGCGCGGTGTCAAAATGGGGTAACTGTTTCGGCGCATTTTTCTGAATCGCTTGGCCGAGCAAGGAAAGCACGTCTCTCGCGGGTATCGCATCCGTCGGTTCGTGGACAGGGGCGGGCTCATTGATATTGGAAAGCGTGTTGATCGCGGTCACGCTATATTGCATAGCCGATTCCTGTACGGGCAGAATGTTGATCGCAAACGATCCTTTTGTAATAAATTTGGTCGCAATATCAATCCATTCTTCCCACGTCATGTTTTGGTTGATGCGGCTCACGATTCCCTGAAAATCCTGGCTTTTCAAATAATCGAATGTTTTTTGGTCAAAACGTGCCATGCCGAAAGTAAAGCCGAGCGTCGAGGTAGATTCGGTCGTGATCCGTTTATAAAGAGCCGGTATATTTTCTCCTTGAATTTTGAGGTTGTAGCGGAAGGTCGTGGCCTCGCCCAGAGTTTCTTTCGCCGGCTTTTCTTTGAATCCAAGCACTTTTTCTTCTCGGGCGAGGCGGAGTATGCGCTGGAATTCGCTCGTCGCTTTTTCGGTGGCAACGCGGTTGGCTTCATCGTTCGGAACTTGGAAAGGAATCATCCTTGTGAGCCCGGCGCCCATTGCTCCGAATTGCTTGATATCCTCGGGTGTTATTTTTATCCATTTTTCCGTAATCGGTGAAAGGTCTGGAATTCTGCTCCGGGACAATTCCTCGGGTATGTGAATTGAATGCAGTTGGACATAATATATTGAGCCCTTTTTTAATATTTCCACATCTGCGCTGCCGGACGTAGTGCCGAATGTTACCTCAATAGAAATCCTTGACTGCGCGTCCGCGCTTGTGGACGTGCTCGTGTCGTAAGTACCCGCCACTGTAAACGCCAAGCTTCCTTCCAGTGTGCCGAAAGCCAAGCCCGGAGGCGAGCCGGATTTTTTGATCATGTCTTCGCTTATAATCGGCGTTGTCGCCGGGTTTTTCGCTTCGGATTTCAGGGATACTTCGAGCTTGTATGAGCCGCTGCGGACATTTGGAACATTCGCGAGGCCTTCGTCGAAAATTTTTTCGGGATCGGGGCCGATGTTCAGTGCATCCAAAAAGGGAAGCTGAATTATCCCGGTGAATTGTGCTGCCGCCACTCCGCCAAGAGCCAAGACCAGAATTACTATAATGCCGACCGCGATAGTTCGGTGTGACTTGATCGGTCGCTGGGAAATGACTTGTATTGGATCACGAATGCTTGAACTCGACTCTGTCGGTTCAGCTCGGGCTTGGGCCAAGCGGCTCGTGGGCGCGGCTTCGGAGGCGGCGGAAACCGTTTTCTCTTGTCTAATTTTTTCGATTGCTTCAACCACATCGTCGTACGGCCATTTGGCCTTGACGAGGGTGTCGATTATTTCCTCCTCCGTTTTCTTGATTCTAAGTGATTCTCGTATGTACTGTAGAACCGCGTCGGTGAGCATTCAAAAGATTATATCAGAAAGACGATACAGAGATAAGTATTTAGTTTTTTCGGATTTCTTATAAAAAATGCGCCCGCGGAATGTGAGTTCGGCGGGCGTTGGTTGACGGCGATTGGTAACTGTTACTCGGGGAAGTAATCGTGGCGTCCTCGAGCATGAATTGTTTTGATGTCGTCTCCAGTGAATTGTCTTGGGAGCTGGAAGACTGTTTCGGGGAGGAAGGGCATGTTCGTGCACGACGACACGAATACGACAGAGGGGGCCGCCAGATTTCTGGCGCGCTCGATATTGTCGGTGATCGCGATGTCTGCTTTAGATTCTTCGGCGATGACTTCGAATCCTTCCCGGCGGAGCATGTTTTCCGCCTTCTGCTGCAAAAACTGGTAAAAAAAATTAACATAAACAGTTACGTGGCCATTCATAAAGTCCTTATTTCATTGTTAATAGTGCTGCAGCGGGGACTGGACAGGTACCCAATACTCGCTCAATTTATTGAACTCCCGTTGCAGTCCAGAGTCAATAACGATTAAGTTGCGTTTCAAACTCGCGACTTGATTTTTCCCAGAATTTCCGGTACAATATTTTTGCATAATTGAAATGCGTCTCAAGCTACGGGACAAACATAAT
>CAYZZK010000082.1:0-3643 GCA_964483045.1 uncultured Candidatus Saccharibacteria bacterium | reverse complement strand
GTTCATCTCTGCGCTTAAGGAATTGAGATCCCAAGCGTTCCCGGAGAAAAAGGCGCGCAAGATATCCGTTGTGGCCTCGCTAAGTTCAATAAGTATTTATAGCCAGGTATTCAGTCTCCCGATTATTAAAGGAGAAAATCTCGACCGGGCGATACAGCTCAATATAGAAATGGTTTCCCCGATAGATGTTTCTCGGGCCTATTCCGGATGGCAAAAAGTGGGAGAAGATCAGGGCTCGCTTCAGCTGGAAATTTTGAGCGCGTTTATCGATCGCGTGGTCGTCGACGAAATTACGAAGGCGCTCCTCGCGGCAGATTTTATACCCGTGGTCGTCGAATCGCGAGCGCTGGCTCTCGCTCGGCTTTTGAGGGAAGAAGGGCCGCAGATCGGAATTGATATGAGTAAGTCGCATGTGCTTATACATGTCGACAGCTCCGGGATCGATTTTTTGATCATTCGTTTGGGGCAGCTGTATTTCGAATATTTCAACCCGTGGCGCGATATTACGGACGAAAAAGGCTCAATTTCGCCGGAAGCGTTTGAGTCGGCGGTCATCCGCAGTCTCCATCAAGTTGTTAATTTTTACAATCAGCACTGGACAGAATCCCTCTCGGAAGTTATTCTCTCGGCCGCCGCGCTCAAGGATGAAACAAAAAAGATTATCACGGATAACTTTTCAATTCCTGTTCGTGAACTTGTATTCAAAAACCCGGATGCCGCTCCCGAGTGGTACGTTGCTTTAGGATGCGGTTTTCGAGGAGAAAGCCCTCGCTCGCAAGATAGGGAATTGAGCTTGTTGGGTATCGGCGCGCAGGAAGAATTTCACGAAGAACAAGTTATTTTATTTTTGGATTTTTGGCGAGTGCTTATGCCGGTGGCTCTCGGGCTTTTTCTCTGCCTCTTTTCCTTAAGTTATCTGTTTTTGAAGCAAACTCGTTCCGGACTTGAATCTCAATCGCTCTTTAGTTTGGGAAATAAAGGGCTGGAAGAAGGCCAGACACTCCAAGCGCGCGCCCAGGAATTTAATCATCTCGTTTCGCTTTTTAGCGCCGCGACGGCATCGCAGGATTCCGAAAGCAAGCTGATCGAAAAAATCCGAAGCGTCGCCGACTCCAGTGGCGTAACAATCGATCGGATTTTTTTTCAAAGCCCAAGCGTTCCTATGCTTGTAAGTGGCGAGATAAGATCCGAGGATAAACTCACGGAATTTAGAAATACCCTCTTGGGGGATCCCGCGTTTAAGGACATAAATCTCAATCTTTCCGATATTCATAAAGCGCCCACCGGTCTCAATTTTTCGATCACGTTCCGTCTAAACGCGCCCTAAGAGCCCCCCTTTGCTTTCGAGCGCCGCTGCGACATTTTCAAATACCCGTTGGAGTTGCTTTTGATTCTCCGGCGTTATGTTTTTGAGCACCAGTTCGGATGCCTTCGGTCGGCGCTCTGCATCCTCTTCCGGCATGCGTATTCCGATGCGCACCCGGAAAAAGTGCTTTGTTCCAAGTTGCTCCACCAGTGATTCCACGCCCTTGTGGCCCGCCGATCCCGATCCGAAAGATATTTTAAAATCTCCGACGTAAAGATCGCTGTCGTCATGGATGACAACCGTATTCTCCGGCCTTACCTTGAAAAAATGCAGGGCTTTCGCGATCGCTTTTCCTGATTCATTCATGAATACAAGCGGCTTTACGAATATTATTTCGGGCGTTTTTGCGTATTCAAAAAAACCGCGCACGCGTTTCATGTTTCTGGCCCCTTTTTCAAGCAGATATTTTCCCAGCAAAAAATCTATCGCCCGCGTTCCGACATTGTGGTACGTGTTTTCGTACGGAGCGCCGGGATTACCAAGCCCGGCGACGAGTACTATGTTCATTGGCTGCATTTTTTCTTTTCCTGCGGTTTCCATATGAATCGAATTTTCTCCTTATGTCCTTGATTAGTTATCTAGCTCCAGGGTATAATCGGTGCATCTACTATGCGAAAATTTTTTGCTTCGGTTCTCGAAATTCTCGAAATTGCAGTTGTCGCAATTGTGGCGGTTTTTATCATTCGCAGTTTTCTTGTCCAGCCATTCCTCGTGAGCGGTTTGAGTATGATCCCGACATTTTCAAATGGAGACTATCTCCTTGTAGATGAGCTGACCTACCGCTTCAGGGCTCCCGAGAGGGGGGAAGTTATCGTGTTTAGATATCCTGGCGATCCATCTACTTATTTTATCAAAAGAATCATCGGTTTGCCTAATGAGCGCGTGTCCTTTGGCGACGGCAAGATTACGGTGTTTAATTCCAGCAAGCCCTCGGGATTCTCGCTGGATGAGAAATACCTACCCCAGCCGTTTGTGCCGAACGAAAAAAGAGACTTTACCCTCGCGCCGGATGAATATCTGGTTCTTGGGGATAATCGCGCGTTCAGTTTCGATTCGAGAAACTGGGGGCCGCTCAAGAAGGGCAATATAGTCGGATTGGTCCGCCTTCGGTTATGGCCGGTAAACGACTTTAAGGCATTCGCCGCGCCCCAATACCAAAACCAGTAAAATGAAACCCCAAAAAAATAAACCCAAAAACGGAGATATTTCGAGATTCATTCAGGCCCCAAAGGGGATGCACGACGTGCTTGCGAGCGAAGAACCCTATTGGGAGCGGATTTCGTCTGTAGCGCATGACCTCGTCCGTTTTTTCAACTTTTCAAAGATCGACACCCCGATTCTGGAATACGCCGATTTGTTTAAAAAAACAACCGGCGAGGAAACGGACGTCGTCGAAAAAGAAATGTACACCCTCAAAACCAAAGGCGGTGATCTCTTGGCGCTCCGACCGGAATTTACCCCTTCAATTTGCAGGGCATACTTGGAACACAGTCTTTCCCGTCTTGGCCAACCCCAAAAGTTATTTTACAGCGGCCCCGTATTTCGGCATGACAGGCCCCAGCTCGGCCGCTATAGACAGTTCACGCAGCTCGGTTTCGACATTTTGGGAGGCGTAAATGACCCTATGTATGATGCGCAGGTCATCTTGATATTGACGAGTTTACTCGAAGAAATCGGCATCAAAGGCGCTTCCTTGAAAATAAATTCTATCGGGTGCCGGGTGTGCAGGCCAATCTACAAAAAACAACTTTTGAATTTTTTTAAAAACAAAGAACGGGAATTGTGCGCCGATTGCGTGCACCGGCTCAAAACCAATCCGCTCCGGCTTTTGGATTGCAAAAACGAGTCATGCATGAAGATACGGGCCGAAGCGCCGAATTTCTTGGATAAGTTGTGCACTACGTGCAGTTCGCATTTCAAAAGCGTTTTGGAATATCTCGATGAGCTCAAAATTTCTTATACCCTGGATCACCAACTGGTGCGCGGTCTCGATTATTACAATCGAACGGTGTTCGAAGTTTTTATCGAAGGGGAAGGCGGAGAAGTCGGGGCGGTTGGAGCCGGAGGCAGATATGACTATCTGATGGAAACGTTGGGCGGCCATCTTACGCCTGCGGTCGGTTGGTCGTGCGGCATCGAGCGGCTCGTAGTGGTGATGAAAGCGCAGAACGTGAAACTTCCTACGAAGTTTATCAAAAGGGTGTATCTTATGCATGCCGGAGATTCTGCGAAGAAAAAGGCGCTGGGATGGATTAAGGATTTATGGGCGCAGGGCAT
>CAYZZK010000081.1:0-3951 GCA_964483045.1 uncultured Candidatus Saccharibacteria bacterium | reverse complement strand
CCAATCTATTGTTTCCGAGGGCATAGAGAATTGGATAGGAACTATAAAGATAAGCGGTCTTGAACTGGCGGACGCCCTCAAAAATCACCTGAAGGCCTATGCCGAAGATGTGGTGGATATAAAAGAGGGTGAGATGGTTATGAAGATAACCTACAACCCCGCCTACGCCGAGGCTTCGGCGGGCAGGCAACAACCTACTACCGACAACCGTGCGGAGAGAACCTTCGCGATAAAAACAGATGTGGGAGAGTATCAGGCAAAAACTATCCTGATAACTACCGGCAGTCACCGAAGACGGCTCGACGTTCCGAATGCAGATAAGTTCGAACATAATGGCATCACGTACTGCGCATCGTGCGACGGGCCGATTTTTGCCGGCATGGATGTGGCGGTGGTCGGTGGCGGCAATGCCGGTTTTGAGACTGCCGCCCAGCTTTTGGCATATTGCAAGAGCGTCACGCTGCTCCATAAAAATGATGAGTTCAAGGCCGACCCTGTCACGGTCAAGAAGGTACTTTCCAATCCGAAGATGCACGCGCTTTTGAACGTGGACATTTTGGAGGTTAAAGGGGAAAAAAGCGTAACCGGTCTTGTTTATCAAAACAAGGAGACCGGCGATAAAAAAGAGCTGGCCGTTCAGGGGATCTTTGTTGAGATTGGTTCGATTCCGTCTAGCGAATTTGTCAAAGACTTGGTTACGCTCGATAAATACGGACAGATTATAGTTGACCCTCGGACGCAGCGCGCGTCCACTCCGGGAGTTTGGGCTGCAGGAGATGTAACGGACGGCTTATACCATCAGAACAACATCGCCGCCGGCGACGCGGTGAAGGCATTGGAAGATATTTACCTGTATATTCACGCCTCTTGATTTGCCTGTCTCATTCCTGCGAAAGCAGGAATCCAGTCTTATTCCTCCTTTTCTAAAGGAGGTGCCGAGTCTGCGAGGAGGAGGATTTGTTAGAAATTAGGTGAATTAGAAATTAGAAATTCTCATGGACTCTCTTCTTCCCTGTCACTATCGCATCAGCGTCAAAGGTCTACTTCTCGATGAGACACGAACGCGTTTTCTTCTTGTGCAGGAAGATAACGGCAAATGGGAGCTTCCAGGCGGCGGACTGGACCATGGCGAAACCCCACACGATTGCCTTCGGCGTGAGATACGCGAGGAAATGGGACTTCTGGTATCGTGGATGCCGAAGCTCCGTCGTTTTTCTTATCCTGTAAAAAAGACTCTGCGGAGCGTCCATGGGTCGCTAACGTGCTGTATGAAATCAAACTGGCGAATTTGAACTTTACTCCTTCCGCCGAATGCGTGGCGGTACAATTTTTTAGCCCCGAGGAAGCGATGTCCCTTAAGGCATTTTCGACTATTCCCGAATTCGCAAAACTTTTTGCAAAGTCTCTAAAAACCAGCATCTGATTCTGGTTGCAAAAGACTAGAATCAGTTGCCCGTTTCGCTCCGCTCCTGTGGGCGGTAGAGAACTCGAATCTCTAACCCTCTCAACGTCAATGAGATGCTCTACCAATTGAGCTAACCGCCCGAACTCCTACAAGATAACGTAACTTAGACATTCTCGCAATATTTCAATACTTCTAATTTAGCAAAATTACCACGGCCGTGGTAATTTTGCTAAATATAGGCATCGAGTTTAAATTTTCGCTTCCAATAAATTTCGTCGTCTATAGATTCGGCAACAATAAAGCGAACGTATTTGCGTATGTCTAATAGCTCAATGAAAAAATCAATTTCGTTCTTGCAGTCAAAGGGGTAGATTCCAGCCGAATGTTGAAGTTTGCGTATGCCAAGCTGCGTTAAGTGGTCACGAAAGGCATCCCGCGTTTCTCGCTCATGTTCTGGTATGTCATATAAGATGACTCGCCACTTTTCATCCCAAGGCCCTGTGTGACTAATTTTTACATAGCGACTACGGTAAGTAAGCGCGCGTTTTTTCCCATTTTCACTCAGGATCAGCGTAGTTGTGCCATCAGGATTTTCTCTCGCTTCAAGCAGATTAGATTCATATAATGCTGCGACTGCCCGTTCAGCGGCTTGTTGCGACAAGTCCTTCCATCCTTCCCGCATACCCTTAACGATCCGCCACTGCTTCTTATTGGAACGGGTACAGGAAAGCGCGAGTCCGCCAAGAAGCAGAAGTAATATCTTCTTTTGCACAGGACCGCACCATATACCCTTTCGGCGCGCCCTTCTCCTTTCTTCGACCCTTCGGTTTCTGGTTGCTATGTCCATATGGAACATTTTAGCAAAATTACCACGGCCGTGGTAATTTTGCTAAATGCAGTGCTAAAAAGTCGGCTCATCTATAACCACCCTTTTGAAAGCCGCGGATGACGCATGTGATACAGAATCACAACGATACCGCCCATGGCAAGCGAAAGATTTTTTACTACGAACTCACCTGAAAGCGTGAGAATGGGAAAATGCGGATTGAACATGAGTGCAGGCGCGGTAACGAGCACCGAAAGCGTACCGAGCAGGTGGAGAATGAGGGTTATGTGCGCCGTTTTGGGAAACGTATTGAAGATGAGTGCGATGCCGATGAGAGTTTCAAGCCCGCCTAGGATGAGATTGCCTGCCCCGTCCGCGAGGAAAGGAAAACTTGCGTATACGATTTCATAGACCGGATTGTATCCGGATAGCTTCAACGCCCCGAACCAAAAAAAGATAATCCCAATCGCGATGCGCAGAAGCGCAACGCTCCGCTCGAATGTTTTTTCGCTGTACATGGGGATTATTGTACCGCAGTTGTACACGATAGAATATGTTGATAGCCCTACGGGGACCGCGAGTACGCTTATCGACCCTTACAGGGTCAGTACACCTTTTGGATTTTTTGTTCGCGCCGTCGCGCTTCAAAAAATCTCAAGAAGGTCTTCGATTCCCCTAAGACCCTCGATATGAAGAATGCCACTTCTGCTGAAATGGCATTCTTCATATCGGGTAGCCCTACGGGGAATCGAACCCCGATTTTAGGCTTGAAAAGCCCATGTCCTAACCGTTAGACGATAGGGCCGTTTTAAGAACTAAAAACAATAATCCTTAATCCTTAACAGCCCGAAAACTATAGCATTTTTTGTAAAAATCGCAAAAAATGATAGGATACGGTGCAACTGGGGAGTGGCTCCGTGGTTGAAGTCACCGGCTCGTCCCGTAGGAAAGCGGAGGGTTGGCAGAGTGGTCTAATGCGCCGCATTCGAAACGCGGTTGGGAGAAATCCCTCACAGGTTCAAATCCTGTACCCTCCGCCTTCTGACGGGATTGAGAAAAAACCTGCATCCGTTTTATGCAGACAAAAGAAAAAAGCTAGGACGGAATAAATTCCCCCAGCTTTTTGAGGTGGCACCATCTTTACGCCGGACGACGTGGTACCCGCGCCACCTCTGCCGCCCTAAATCCATGACAGAAAGAGTCAAACATAGCCGAATCCCCCATGACCGGTTTAAACTCCTTCGGGCAGGCCGAAAGCATCTTGCCTGTCCTATACGCTTCTTCACCCGCCTTGAATGCTTTGCTGCGGGCTTTCTTGTTGCATGCGATGGCTGAAGCCGGTCCGGCGAGGTGTTTCATTTCTACGGGCATAATTCTCCGATGTTCAAAGTTCAAGTTTTTTGTTTTCCTCCTCCGCTTCACCCGAAGCGACGGCAAAACAAAACGGACTCTCGTTCGAGAGCCCGTTTCTGTGTTCGTAGGAGTAGCTTTTTTAGCTTTCTTTAAACGCAGGAACCGACTCTCGACGCGCGAGTGCCCGTAAAGCTAAAGTAGGAAAAGAAGCTAAAGAAAAAGCCGTTTATTTGCATTGCCCTACTATCCTATACAACCACGCTCCACGCGTCAAGCGACTATCTCTACACCGTCACTATATGCTTATTCGCGCGAGGGATTAATGCTTTAATTTGGTTGATTTTCCGTTACAGCGAATTGTCTTTTT
>CAYZZK010000080.1:0-4073 GCA_964483045.1 uncultured Candidatus Saccharibacteria bacterium | reverse complement strand
TTGAGGGGAGTTGATCTTAGTACGAGAGGACTTGATTGAACAAACCTCTGGTCTACCGGCTTTGGTACCAACTGAAATGCCGGGTAGCTATGTTTGGAAGGGATAACCGCTGAAAGCATCTAAGCGGGAAGCCTACCCCAAGATTAGGTATTGTCCGCAAGGACAAGGTTTCGTGGAAGATTACCACGCATATAGGTTCTAGGTGTAAGCACCGCAAGGTGTTAAGCCAAGGAATACTAATAACCAGCCAACCATCCCAATGCTGATTTACCTCGCCCGCGCTTTTGAAGCGAAGGCGAGAACTTACATTTATAAAAAACTTACAAAAATAAAATGCGATTAGAAAATAGAACTATGAATTTGATGAACTGCGCTCATGAAATTCGTTCGTTCAGTAAAAATGAAAATAAACTTTCGTTTTTGCCTCACTGCGAATTTTAAATGTCAGTGTTTTATTTAGGCATGCCCCCAGCCCGACAGAGTCGTTCTGGCGGGTACCTCTCGCCACGTCAAACCGTGGCGAGGCTCGCCCAGTTCCTGGGCGGCTTCCTCCCGCTATGCGGGACTGCGTCTTTCTAAGCTCGAATACTCGCTAAGAAAGTCGGGAGCATTCCGAACGGAAAAATTAAAATAGAGTTTTTATTTGTCGGTGTTTTGTCTTGACGTGTCCCACCTCTTCCCATTCCGAACAGAGAAGTGAAAGCGTCATGATCCGATGATACTTGCTGGTTCGCCGGCTGGGAAAGTAGGATATGCCGACAAATAAGTACTCTAATTTAATTTTTGAATCTTAGAAGTGAAAGCGTCATGATCCGATGATACTTACTGGTTTCCGCCTCCGCAGGGCTTCGGCGAGACAAGCGCCGGCTGCCCGCTAAGCGGAGTTGGGAAAGCCCGCCCGACTGAACGATTCAGTCGTTCGGGCGGGTAGGATATGCCGACAACAAAGCATCGTAAGCGGATTTTTTATTTATCCACAGCAGCTCTCAAGTGGTTCCGTGGTAAAATGAAGTTATCGAAAAATGAACCCCAAGAATCTAGGGTCACATTTTAAATTTCGTTTTCTTATTCCGCTGATTTTGCTTATTTCGGGCATTAAGTTTCTCAATGCCACCGTTGGCATGTTTTTAATTGAACTGGCAATTATATTTTTTATTGTTTTATTTATTTTAATGCCCAAGCCGAAGGTGGGGAGCGGCTCAGGGGGTTCTAAGTTACTTATGGGCATAGTTATTGGAATAGTTATAATATTTTTTATGGGATTATTTGTTCTGCTTGGCTGCTTCCTAAGTGGGAATCCAACCAACTGCTCTTAGGCTTCCTTTCGATACTTGCTGGTTCGCCGGCTGGGAAAGTAGGATACCGTCATAGATTTGATCAGATAACTAGCAGAAAGGTATGTATGGAAAATCAAACGCAGCATAAAAAAATAGAATTCCTCTTTACGTAGAAAAGTTGCTTCCGAGTGATGAAGAAATGAAAAGAGCAGATCGAAGATGGGCCATAGCTTTTATTATCCTCATCACTATAGGTACAGCAATTCTGATTACTGGCCTCGTGAAGGCGACAATCGAAGGCATTCCCTAAGGAAAAACCTCGGGCGGCACGCATAGTTGCGTGCCGCCTTTCTTTTTTAATATAATCTCCTACTTTTTCAGGAGATGTGCAATTCTCCAAACTAAAAAAAGCAGTACAAGGAAGGAAATAATGGCGAGGTAGATGCATGCCATTGTTTCTATGCCAGAAAGTACAAAGAAGGGAACTAGTCCCTTTGGTTGGGGAAAGAGCGGTTGGAGAATTGCACCCCAGGAAATTGCCGCTAGCATTATTATCAGCGTGCTAACGATTTTGGCGACCAGACTCATACTCGGAACGAACTTTTGGGTAAGTTTCATAAAGGCCTTTCAGTTAAGGTTCTAAATTTCATTATACTATTTTCGATTGAACCGCCGTCTTTAAGCACCGGGCAGTATGTTTTAAGATTTGAGATTTGGGATATAATAAGACGTACTCATGCCTCGTCGCTTGCGGAAACAAATTTTATACGGCGCGTTTTATCTCTTAGTGCTCGCCCTTATTGGGTTCGGTATTTACTTTTTATTTTTTAAACCGGCGCCGTCTTGCTATGACGGGATTAAGAATCAGGACGAGGTGGAAGTAGATTGCGGGGGAGTATGTTCTGGCGTGTGTTCAACGATAAAGATAAAACCGCTCGAATCCGTCGGGCAGATTTTGATATTGCATCCCGACGAGGAGCACATGAGCATTTTCGCACAAATAAATAATCCAAACCTCGACTATGCGGCGAAAAGTTTCGCCTATAATTTTTCACTCTACGACAGTTCGGACACGGTTGTGAAATCTTTTAGAGGAAGTTCATTTATCTATCCGGGCGAGGCAAAGTACATTTTAGTGCCGAATTTTCCGAACGTTAATTTCTCGCGAGTGAGTTTCGCGGCAGAAAATCCGGAGTGGGTTTCCTCGCAAGAGCAAAAAGGCGCCCCGAATTTGGTACTTGTCGGTGCCGGGGTAAACGTGAAGGAAGGAAAACTCGTAGTTGAGGGGAATATCGTGAACAAGGATATTGTTATCGTTCCGCATGTAACTGTGCTCGCGACATTTACCGGGGATCTCGGCCAGGTTGCCGGGGCATCAGAAACGGAAGTGACGGATCTTTCCCCCGGAGAGTCGCGGGCGTTTTCGATTGTCCATCCGAATATCGAGCGCGTCGATTTAACCGCGACAAAAATCTTTCTATATGCGCAGAGTCCCTAATATGGATCGCAATAAGGCATGATCGCGCTTTTTCTGCCCGTAGGAGTTTTGGCGGCGGCGGGGCTCACGATGCTCTCGGCAATTTCGACCCATCTCTTGCTGCTCCAAGCGGTTTGGATTTTGCTTGGCATAGGAGTGGTGGTGTTTTTTTATGTTGTAGATTGGCGACTCATGCTCACATACCGATGGGTGATCGGTGGGCTGTATGTTTTTGTTATCCTTGTTCTCGCCATCACGTATTTAAAAGCGCCCGTTATCCGCAATACGCGCAGCTGGCTTGAATTAGGCCCTTTTAATTTTCAGCCCGTAGAGCTCGCAAAAATCGTTTTGATTCTTGTGTATGCAAACTACTTCAGCCGGAGGCACTTGAGTATTGCGCGGACAAAACACGTTGTGACCTCATTTTTATTTTTCCTTGTCCCTGCGGGGCTTACGGCCTTGCAGCCGGATTTAGGATCGGCGACGATTCTTTTTGGAGTCTGGTTTTCATTCCTGGTTTTGTCCGGTCTTCCGTGGCGGAAAGTTGCGGCCGCTCTGCTTATATGTATCGCGGTCGGAGCGGTAATGTGGTTCTTTTTTCTTAGGGATTATCAGAGAGAGAGGATTATCGGTGTTTTTTATCCGGAACGGGATTCTTTGGGCATCAATTACAGCGTGATCCAATCCAAAATCGCGATCGGGTCCGGAGGTTTTTGGGGCAAGGGGTATGGACAGGGCACACAAACGCAGCTCGGGTTTCTTACCGAGCCGGCGAACGATTTTATCCTCGCGGCGATTGTCGAAGAGTGGGGTCTCGTCGGGGGAATTTTCGTCGTCGGATTTTTTTTGGCGCTGGTTTTCCAAATCCTTAAAATCGGGTACAATGCGGAGCGAAACTTCGAAAAATACATTTGCCTCGGGGGAGCGACTATGTTCGGCTTGCAGTTTGTTTTAAACGCAGGATCGACGGTCGGACTTGTGCCCGTGGTTGGAGTTACGTTTCCGTTTGTAAGTTACGGCGGGTCGAATATCGTAGCTAGTTTTTTTATATTATCTTTGGTAAATGCTATCAGAAGAAAACAATAAGCGGATTGATCCGAAAAAAGTCGCCATAGGCGGGAGCGTGTTTGTTGCAGTTATCCTGCTCGTCGGATTTTTTTTGTATCTGTTGAGTCCAGTCACAAAAGCGTCTCTCGGAGAGCAGGTGTTTTTCGAAATTAAGCCCGGCGACGGGTACAAAAAGATCATTTCCGACCTTGGCGCAAAAGGATTAATCCGATCTAGGGCTGCGTTTACCGTACTCTCGCTTGTCACCGGCT
>CAYZZK010000079.1:0-4252 GCA_964483045.1 uncultured Candidatus Saccharibacteria bacterium | reverse complement strand
GGCTCCGCGCTCGTTGCTCAAAAAAACCGGGCCTTTTCCTTCATGAAACTCATTCTCACCGAGATAAACGCCTTGCGCCGGAAAGCCAGAAGGAACCGGCAAATGCTTCGCCCATAGCTTTTTTCCGATCGTGCGGGGCACCGAGGAAGGGAAATGGTAGAAGCTCGCAATTTCTTCGCTCGAGAGAACGACTGTTTCGGCGGGACTAAATCGGCAGGCGACAAAATGCTCCAGAATCCTTTCCGAATTCGCCGGTTTTACAAATTTAAATCCATTGTGATGCGGACTGCCGAAACGGCTGAAACTCGTCGCGATTTCATCCAACAGGTCTTGCGCCCTGAACTTTGTCCCGGCCGAAACGCACACGCGCACGTTGGCCTCAAAAATCGGCTGGGAAAGCTTGCGCTCGGCCAAGTTTAAAATATCCTTTTTGATTTTTTCCCGCTTCTTTCTTTCCTCTATTTCGACACCCACACTCGGAATATTTTCCGCGGACAGTAACGTATCTCTCATAACAATCTCGCCCAACTCCCCGCGCGCGATGGCTAAAAAAGACCGCGCGATGCTTTTTTTGTGCTCTTCCGAGATCGGGCGGAGCACAATTTGAATGCCAGCTCCTTCGCCTATTTTACGAATCCTGGAAAAAACTTCGAGTATTGAAGCCATCGGATCGCTATACAGCATTCTATGCGTTTGTATAGAAAATAAATGATCTTTCTTTTGGAGCAGGTATCCAGCAAGCGATATGCCGCCGCTTATAAAAATTTCGGGATTGCCGTGGGCTATCTCCACCCGAGCTCCGGGCCACAAAAGGTATACTTCTTCCTTAACGGCTGGTGTAAAAACTCTCGGCACCGAAACATGGAATCGTACGTCTCCTCCTATGCCCGCCATACTCACTTCGAGAGCAGATTGGTTGTGAAAAGACGCAAGGCGCTTCAAAAAATCCTCGAATTTTTCCGCATCTGTTTTAAAATCAGGTGTTTCGCCGCGCGCGGATCCGCTTCGCTCGCTTCGCGGGAGCTCCGGCGAAGCAAGCGGAGCGAGCGGGATTCGTATCGCCAAAAGAACCGTGTTCGTCCGATTTCCCCTGCGCCTACGAACCAATTTTCTTCCTAGCAAATAGAGCGGGATCCCGACGACAGTGGAAAATGCCAGAATGGATAAAAAGTAAAAAAGCGCCATTGTGTTTTATAAAAAATGAGCGTTGCTATGATACAATCACATTATACCACTTGCTCGCACGAATATGGGACATTTTCTTATTAACTCATGAAAAGAAAACTCAAAGTTGCCATCGTTTTCGGAGGCAAAAGCGGTGAGCACGAGGTGTCGCTCCAATCGGCCAAATCGGTTTACGAAGCGCTCGACAAAGAAAAGTACGAAATCTCCTTGGTTGGAATAGACAAGTTGGGAACCTGGCATCTCGGCGCGCCTTCCGATTACCTTTTAAACGCGGCGAATCCCAAGCTCATCCAGCTCAACAAAGAAACGCCGGAAGTGACTGCGGTCGCTGCGCCGCAAAGCGCCCAGCTTATTGCGCCCGAATCCGGCACGGAGCTTGGCACAGTGGACGTATTTTTTCCCGTTACGCACGGCACGTTCGGCGAAGACGGCTGCCTGCAAGGCCTTCTGGAACTTTTAAGCACCGCATACGTGGGCCCGGGCGTCCTCGGTTCGGCGGTCGGCATGGATAAGGACGTGATGAAACGGCTCCTAAAAGAAGCCGGCCTACCCATCGGAAAATTTTTCTCTGGAACGAAGCGCGATTTAGCCGGAGAATTTCTAAAAAAAGCAATTCGGGAACTTGGTTTTCCGATTTTCGTAAAGCCGGCGAATCTCGGTTCATCCGTTGGCATCTCTAAAGCCAAAAATGAAGCGGAGCTCAAACGGGCGATAACGAATGCATTTCAGTATGATACCAAAATACTCCTCGAGGAATACATCGAAGGCCGGGAAATAGAATGCGCGGTGTTGGGAAATGAAAATCCGATCTGCTCGCTTCCTGGCGAAGTGATCCCCCAGCACGACTTTTATTCCTACGAAGCAAAGTATATCGATGAACACGGCGCAACGCTCGAGATCCCCGCAAAGCTTTCCCAAAAAGAAATCGGGGAAGTACAGGCGCTCGCCATCCGGGTATTTAAAACACTGGAATGTTCCGGCATGGGCCGCGTGGACTTTTTTCTGACTCCGGGCGGCGGATTTATAGTAAACGAGATCAACACGCTTCCGGGATTTACGAAAATCAGCATGTATCCGAAGCTCTGGGAAGCTACCGGTATCCCGTATTCCGAACTTTTGGATCGATTGATCCAGCTCGCAGCGGAAAAGAAAAAAGAAAAAGATCAGCTGAAGCGGAATTTTGAACCGTAAAAAAGACGCGGACTGTGGCCCGACCGCTCGGCTGCGGCCGCAATTAATTGTTTTGACCGTGCTATACTTATCTTATGGAAACGACGGTAAGCATGAAAAAAGCCGCATACTGGGTCGATATAGTAAACCCCCAGGAAAAACATCTTCAATGGTTGAAGCGCGAATTCAACATTCATCCGGTGATTATCGACGAGCTTCGCGGCCCTTCGGCCCGGCCAAGAACGGAAATATACAAGGACTACATTTATTTCATTTATTATTTTCCGGACTACGATCAAAAAGAAGAGACATCCAGGCGCACCGAAATTGATTTTTTGATTACTAAAAACCACGTTATCACCGTTCACTATGAAGACATAGAAGCGCTGCGCGGCTTTTCAATCGAAAAAGACGAGAATCCACTGAAGCTTTTATACTATATTATCCAAGCATTGCTTCAATTCCAAGAGAGGCAGTTGCGACACATTCGAGAAAAAGTCGAAGCGATCGGCAAAGACCTTTTTAAGGACAAGGAAAAAGAGGTGTTGAAACGCATTTCTCATCTTAAGCGGGATATTTCGGAATACAGAATTATTGTCCGGCACCAAGGCCCGATTCTGGAGTCGCTTGCCGATAAAGTGCTTCCTTTTGTCGGCACAAACGCCGATATTCCCTACGTGCGGGACCTCGTTGGCGATCAGCTCAAGATCGTAAACCAACTCGACGATTATAGACAGACGGTTTCCGATTTCGAAGACACGAACAACCAAATCATGAATTTAAAAATCAACGACATCATGAAAACGTTTACCGTCCTTTCTTTTCTCACGTTTCCGTTCATGCTTTTGGCGGCGCTGTTCGGCATGAACACCCCGGGCGTTCCGCTCGCCCACACACCCGGGGCGTTTTGGATAGTGTTCGGAACAATGGGGGTGACCATGATCGCACTTATCGGATATTTCAAGAGAAAAGGATGGTTTTGAAGAAAACTAATAAACCTATGACCGGTGGCTCCGTCCTAGAAGCCATAGATTATAAGTTACAAGCCAATGGCGTTAAGGATCTACAACACCCTCTCGCATAAAAAAGAGATATTTAAGCCCACCCGCAAAGACTGGGTCGGTTTATACACCTGCGGACCGACGGTGTATGATAATGCGCATATCGGAAACTTACGAAGCTATATTTTCGCGGACATCGTTCGGCGCACTTTGAAATTCAACGGCTATAATGTCAAATGGGTTATGAATATCACGGATGTAGATGATAAAACGATCAAACGAACCGTCGATGAACTCGGCCCGAAGGCAACCCCGGAGAATTTGCGGGAATATACCGATCGATACGTACGCTCGTTTAAGGAAGATCTGAAGAAAATAAATATCCCCACCGACGAACCGGATATAACGTTTATTCGGGTTTCAGACGTGATTGCGGAAATAAAAGAATTTATAAAAAAACTGAAAAAGCTCGGTTATGCCTATAAAACGGAAGACGGCGTCTATTTCAGCATCCAAAAATATCAAGAAGCATTCGGCGACTACGGCATCCTGGTAGGCCAAAATTTTCTTGAAGGGAAAAAGAGCGGGATGCGCGTCAAAGTGGACGAATACGAAAAAGAAAATATAAGCGATTTCGCCCTATGGAAAGGACGCGATCCTTCAGACGGGAATATCTTTTGGCCCGACTCGGAACTGGGCGACGGCAGGCCCGGCTGGCACATTGAATGTTCCACTATTAACCAGGCGGCGTTTAATGGCAAGCCAACGGATATACACACGGGCGGCGTAGACTTGATATTCCCCCACCACACGAACGAGATCGCACAGAGCCAACCGCTCTATAAACCATTCGTAAATTATTGGCTACACAACGAACATCTTTTAGTTAACGGCAA
>CAYZZK010000078.1:0-4276 GCA_964483045.1 uncultured Candidatus Saccharibacteria bacterium | reverse complement strand
AATCATCTTCTGCAGATAAGAAAAATCGCGAAGAGCCGGGGTCTCCCTGCCGGCCCGAGCGTCCGCGGAGCTGGTTGTCTATCCGCCGTGCTTCATGCCGCTCCGTGCCGATCACATGAAGTCCTCCGACATCGCGCACCTTCTGCGCTTCCTCGGAGGACGGCGGATTGCCGCCCAAAATGATATCGACACCTCGCCCGGCCATGTTCGTGGCCACCGTAACCCCGCCCAGCTTTCCCGCTTGGGCAATGATAGACCCTTCGCGCTCATTATTTTTCGCATTCAAAACCTCATGAGAAACGCCTGCCTTCGTCAGCATGGAAGAAATGAGTTCGTTCTTTTCGATGGAGGTCGTGCCCAAAAGTATTGGCTGGCCTGCGGTATGTCGTTCCTTAACTTCTTCCACGACTGCGCGCCACTTCGCCTCCGCACTTTTATAAATTGCATCCTCGCGGTCAGCTCGCACTACCGGCTTGTTCGTCGGAATCGTGATCACCTCAAGCTTGTATACCTTGTGAAACTCTTCCGCGGACGTTTGCGCGGTTCCCGTCATGCCGGAAATTTTTTTGTAGAGCCGGAAATAATTTTGTATCGAAACTTTCGCGTATGTTTTTGATTCTTCTTTTACCAATACGCCTTCCTTCGCCTCAATCGCCTGGTGCAGCCCGCCCTGGTACCTCCGTCCGTGAAGTAATCGGCCGGTAAACTCGTCCACGATAATCACTTCCCCGTTTTTTACCACATAATCTTTGTCTCGCTGAAAAAGCGCTTGCGCCTTCAAGCTCTCCTCCAAAAAATGCACCAGCCGCAAATGCTCCGGGGCATAGAGATTCGCGATGCCCACGATTTTTTCCACTTTCTCGATTCCCTTTTCGTTGATGTTTGCCAGGCGGAGCTTTTCATCGACAGCGTAATCTTCGTCTGGTTTCAAATTTCTAACCACCCGCGCAAATGCCTTATAGAATCCGCTCGATTCCGCATCCGGCGCTGCGATAATAAGCGGCGTCCGCGACTCATCGATCAGGATGCTGTCCACTTCATCAATGATCGCGAAGTGATGTTCCCGCTGAACCATATCTTCCAGTTTATAGGCAAGATTGTCTCGCAAATAATCGAAGCCAAATTCATGGTTCGTGCCATATGTAATGTCCGCGCGATACGCCTCCCGTCGGGAAACCGGCCGCAAAAATTCTTGCTGCACGAGAAACGCGCCGGTCGTGTCCCTTTCTTTATCTAAAAGTTTTTCGGCATCTTCTGAAATTTTCCAATCCGGATCATAGAGGAACGCACCGCCCGGAACGATACAACTCACCGTAAGCCCAAGCGCGCGATACACCTGCCCCATCCAAACTACGTCGCGACGAGCGAGATATTCGTTCACGGTTACCACATGAACTCCCCTCCCCGTAAGCGCGTTAAGGTACACAGGCGCGACAGCCGAGAGGGTTTTACCCTCACCAGTAGACATTTCTGCGACCGCGCCGCCGTGAAGCGCGAGCCCACCCAAAAGTTGCACATCATACGGCCGCTGATTCAGGGTTCTCCTCGCCGCATCCCGAGCAAGCGCGAACGCCCGGATCAAAATATCATCAAGTGATTCTGCCGCCTCATCGTTGGGCTGACTACCCGCCGCAACCCGCGCTTTAAGCTTCTCGCTTTCTTTCTTTAATTCTTCATCGCTCAACTTCTGAATTTCCGGCTCGAGCGCGTTAATCTCGGCTACTTTTTCTTTAAGTGCCTCAAGGGGATCTCCTGTAAAGAGTTTTTTGAACGTTTCTAGCATACGCTAAAGAATACTCCTCAAATGGGAGCTAGACAATATGGGGAAACCTATTCTGAATTTTTAATAAGTCACCGACGTAATCGTAAGCGCCACAGAATTACTCCATCCGAGAGCTGTCCAAATTGAAACTAAGTATGTTCCTGGTGTAATCGGAATCGGATTGTCCGTACCTATTTCAGATTTAGAATTATCCTCTCCCTGGGTCGGCACAACAAAACTAACCTGGTTATCGTTAAGATTAGATCCTCTCTCTATCCTAAATACATTTATCTTCTGCCCCTGATTATTTTGAAACACGGCAAGAACTCCCGTGCGATATGCCAATCCCATACCCGCCTGATCAGAAGGTCTTTGATAAGCAAACCCACTACCATTAATCGTAACGCTTGACCCAACTGTTGTGATTGATGGAGAAATTGAAGTGACTGAGGGTCCACGAGAAACATCTGTAGTCTTCCCCTCCATTACAATCACCTCCCCATTCATTTTCTGAACCGTAAAAACCTTTTCTTCGCTAGCGCTCGCTCCCCAACTGCCTTCAATCCATACGTATGCCTTTGTATAGCTTGTGTCACTAAATTTATAATCAGAAATCCAAAATCCTTCTACGCCCCCATTTTCTGCTGAAGGCAAAACATCAGCGTAAGAAATCTTTCCGCTTTCTGTAATCCAAACATTCCCTCGCGGCGAAAAAGAACTCGGGGTTGGCGGGAAAGTTACCACGTGAACAGACGTAATCTTTCCGCCAAAATTGGCCTTAATAGGATATGAAGCACTCAAAATATCTGCTTTGCTTAGAGTCGTAACAGCCACTGAAGACTCTTGGGCTTGCTGTTGAACATATACCGGCTGCTTGGTTGCGACATAAACTGACGCACCAATGCCAAACACAACCGCTACGGCAATGATAAGTAATGCAACAACCGGCACAAAACCATGTTGCGAACGGTCCATATATTGGAAATTATAGCACACCTACCTGCCTCATCCCTTCCTCGGAAGCCGCTTTTTTCGTATTTCCAAAAACTGCGTTTTATATTTTTTGATTTCCACGCTCAACTTGTTTTTGATCATGTCTATCGCCGTCCGCGCATCGGGAGAGGCAGTTTCCGCCCGCAGGATCTTCTTGGGCAAGCGCAGATCCGCCGACGCTTCGAACACATCCCCTTTTTTGTGATGCATGGATCTAGAAATCTCGAGCCATATTTCTGCCTCGCCCGTCTCGTCGAACCGTTTCACAAACTTCGCGAGCGGAGAAAGTTTCTTTTCGATATAGACATTTAACGCCGGCGTAAGTTCAATTTGCACTGCTTTGGTATTGATCTTCATATCTCCATTATATCAGTATAATGATGAAAAATATATTTAGATCGATCCGTTGTTGCCGTTACTAGTTAATTTATCGGTTACCAGTTTTTAATATATGCACTTCTTCCTCAAGCTCGACGCCGAATTTTTCGGCAACGCCTTCTTTCACGAGCGCGATTAATGCCTTAACGTCGGATGCGTTTGCATTTAGGGAATTCACGATAAAGTTCGGATGCTTCGGAGAAACCATTGCGCCACCAAAACTCACCCCTTTGAGACCGGCTCGAGAAATAAGCGAGGCAGTAGGAATGACCGCAAATGGATCGATCTTGACCGGAACCGACTCCCCGTGGAAATTGAATGTGGAATTATGGACGGCTTCTTCATAGTCCGGGGTTTCTTTCCTGTGAATTTGCGCGAGCGGAACGTTCTTAAAAATACTTCCGACGTTCGGATATTCCATTGGATGGCGCGCCAGGCGATATTCGATTTTTTCTTCGATTGTTTTTTGGATTTTTTTTGGGTCACCCTTCGTAAACTGGAGCGTCGCGGACAAAATAATTTCATCGCCTTTTTCCTTAAATATGCTTGAGCGATAAGAAAATTTACACTCTGCATTCATTCGCGTGAGAAATTTGAGTGTTCTCGTATCAAAGCTCTCTACGCTTGAAACAACATCCTTGATTTCCCCCTTGAACGCCCCAGCGTTTCCGCGAATCGCTCCGCCAAGCGTCCCCGGCAGTCCCCCCGCCCACTCGAGCCCGGAAAGCCCCGCCTTCGCCACTGCTTTTAACACATCGGAGACAAGCGCGCCCGCGCCCGCGCGCAAAAAATTTCCCTTTACTTCGATAAAATCGATTCTGGGTCGCAAAACCAACCCGGCGAACCCTTCATCGGGAACTAAAACATTCGTACCTGCGCCAAGCACAAAAAAATCGATCTTACGTTGCGCTGCCTCATCCACTGCCCATGCAATTTCCTCGGGGCTCTTCGCTTCGAAAAAAAAAGTGGCGGGTCCGCCGATCCGATAATTAGTAAAACCGGATAAATTAATATTTGCTTTAAATTGCGCCATAGGGCTGCAGTTAAATTATAACTCCGCTTACGGGACTGCGGGACAATTCTCTTCGATTCAGTTACGCATCAAGAGGGTCGCAAGTGGTGACCTCCAATTCTGTTTGGTTT
>CAYZZK010000077.1:0-4449 GCA_964483045.1 uncultured Candidatus Saccharibacteria bacterium | reverse complement strand
TTAAAAAATTGTGGAATTTTAATTCAGCTTCGATATCGGCGCGCCGGCGGGATATACTTATCCCTGTGACTCTCGGGAACGATATTGGCGAGTCTTTCGACCGCTACCTTCGGCTTCTCCGGCAAGGTGAAGCCACTCATTTGGTAAGTAGCTGCCACCACCTGTCCGCATGTCGCGGTGTCTACTTCGGTATCCGGCGTCAGTTGCTCCGGCAACTCCAGATTGCACCACGCTTCCTTCTCTCTCAAGAGAGCGATAACCACGAATACGAATGGGGATACATCTCTCTGGGTTTGAGTTTTTCGAGCCATAACTATTTTTTGTTTTTGTTTTTGTTTACCGCCATTCCACAAGCACACGCGAGTTTCGCAAGCGGGGCTTTACGCGGCTTTAGCCGCACAAAGCTCCGCCCACGAAATGTACTCTGCCACAAAATGGCGCTCCAAAAACAGGATATAAAGTGATGTTAAAATACTTTTGTAAGAATACAAAAATAGTCCCTATCTGTCAAAGCGTGACGGCTGTCTCATTTTTCAAAATGCCTTTTTAAGGATACACCACGGCAAGAAAATGCCAAATGTGGATAACCAAGATTCGGCTGCGCCACACAATTCGTTGCGAATTTTGTGCGAAAGAGGGTAGGTAAAGGACGAGGTTCCTCCCGTGTAAGAAATTATTCAGAACCGAGGGTTGTGAAACGCATAACCAAAATCGGCCTCTTGGCCATTTTGTTTGTGCGCCCTGCAGGGATCGAACCTGCGACCTTCACAATGTCAATGTGACGCTCTACCACTGAGCTAAGAGCGCAATTTACTTTTTAAAAATCTTCTGCCTGCTGCCGACTTCAAATATAACTCTCTCTTCCTCTTCCTCGAATGTAGCACATTCTTCTTGATAAGCCACTTCGAATTTTTCCATCAACGAAGTTGTTCTGGTTCCTCCTGCTCGGTGTTCCCTCAATCTCCGGGCAAGATCATTTGTCATGCCCTTATACATCTTACCCGATAAATCTCTCAAAACATAAACAACGTACATTTTGTTATGTGACGCTCCCCGCCCGAACGACTGAATCTCGTTCAGTCGGGCAGGTGCCACTGAGCTAAGAGCGCGCATGGGTTACTGCTCCAATTTTAGATTGAGCGCTTTCGCCGATTCGATGTCAAATCCAACCGGCTTTTCGGAAGCGCTCGGAATTTTTAAAGAGTCATGAAGACTGGTTAGCAAAACACTACCTCCCCAGAAAAAGTAAATTCCCAAAACGGCTAGCAATAAAAACGCCAATCCTATAAGAATCGCCTGGGGATGCAGTTTGAAAAGGTTTTTCATATGCACCTACTTAAAAAATACTTTTCCCTGGGTAATAATTCTGTATCCTCCGGCGCTTTTCGTCATGTCAAACGTATCGAGATTTACCAAGAAACGCGTCGACTGTAATTCTATATCCTTTAGAAACGCGGTCAAGGCATCGAGAGTCCCAGCCACATCCAGAGAGAAATTTATGTATCCCGGAAAACTTTCCTGCGGCGCGACCTCGGAACCGGAAAAGGAGAAATTCATCGCCACTTGCCGCACTCGCGCCAGCCCGTCAAGCCATGTCCCAAAATCGATCAGCTGGTCTTTCGAGACCAATAGCTTATTCATCGCCTTCTCATAGCGGGCTGCTTCTTGAGAATCTCGTTTCAGCTCCGCGAGATTTCCCAGCACCGCGGCATTATTCGCAATCAAAAGCCGGTCGGCGGCGATGTCCCTCGCCAAAACTCTTAAAGATTTCGAAAAGAAATAAAAAACCGAACCGAAAGCAACGATGCTCGCCAGTATCAAAACGACACCTATAATCACCTTCTCTCGAAAGTCGCTAAACATCTATGTATAAGTGTACCTTGTAAGAAAAAAAATGAAAATAGAAAAATATTTTCTCGTAGGGCGGATTTTGTATAAGAGCTCAATATATGCAGCAATCCAAAAATCGACACATATTTCGGATTTCAGAAAACAATCATGGTAAGATATCTTCATTCAACTGCGGCTGCAGATAATCCTACGGAAAATGGCCGCGTATATAAAAACTCTAAAACTAGAGCCGAGCGCTAAAACAGCAAGTAAATAATTAAGAAAATGCGCGAGCATATATTCTACAACGCAATAAACACCGCGCTCGAGAGCAATTATAAAAAACTCATGAGGTGTTTGGAAAAATTCGGCTCGTGGGAAGCGGCATGGGAGCACGCAAGCATGGCGGAAAAGCGAGACATAAACCCCGAAGCGGAGTGGGAACGACTCAAAAAACTGGGCATAGCACTCATAATGCGGGGCGATGAAGAGTTCCCTGCCCTGCTCGAAGAAATACCCTGGCATCCTTTTGGGATATACCTGCGAGGGCGCTTGCCAAAAAACGAATTCTCGCTCGCCGTCGTCGGAACTCGAAAAGCGACGATCGAAGGGAAAAGCATCGCGAAAAAATTCTCTCGCGAGCTTGCGGAACGGCACTTCGCGATCATAAGCGGGCTCGCGCTCGGAATTGACGCGGCCGCACATGATGGCTGTCTCGAGGCAGAAGGAAAAACTGTGGCTGTCCTGGCGAATGGCCTTGATTCAATCTACCCCAAAACCCATCATTCCCTTGCGAAAAAAATTTTAGAGAAAAATGGCGCGCTCATCTCCGAATATCCCCCCGGCGCGCCGCCTTTTCCCGCCCGCTTTCTCGAACGAAACCGGATCGTGAGCGGCCTCTCGCGAGGCACGCTCGTAGTCGAAGCGCCGGAAAGATCGGGGTCGCTCGTGATGGCCCGCTTTGCGATGGATCAAAACAGAGAAGTATTCGTGATTCCGGGGCCGATTTCCCACCCGAATTTCCAGGGGTCAAATCGGCTCATCCGGAATGGAGCGCAACTGGTAACGCGTTTCGAGGATATCCTTGAAACATTTGAGATAGCAGCCGAAACGGAAACTGGGGACGCAATAAAATTGGAAAGCGATGCGGAGCGACTTATATATGCGGCGCTTCAAAAATTATCCCGACCAACAGACGTTGAAGCGGTCATGGAAATCACGAACCTCACCGTTACAGACGCGAATACAGCACTTTCCTTTCTTATAATCAAAAACATTGTCAAAGAAGTGGAAGGCGGCTATACTCTTACAAATTAAAATTTTTAATTGATATTTTCTCGCAGGGGAATCTGCCCCCGGCGAAACAGTTGATACTAAAAGTTGGAAATTTAAAAAAATATGAAGCTCCTTATCGTCGAGAGCCCGGCCAAGGCCAAAACAATTTCAAAATATCTGGATGGGACGGGAACATACGAAGTGCGCCCTTCGATCGGTCATGTTCGGGATTTACCGAAAAGCAATAAAAAAGCCGTCGACATAGAAGCCGGGTTCGTCCCCCACTACGAAATCAGCAAAGGTAAAGAAAAAGTCGTTTCCGAAATACAGGCGCTCGCGGCCAAAGCCAATGAAGTCTTGCTCGCCACCGATCCCGATCGCGAGGGCGAAGCCATTGCGTGGCATATCGCCCAAATTCTCGGCGACGCACAGGGATCCCGAGCGGCAAAGCCCAGCATAAAAAGAGTGGTGTATCACGAAATAACCAAAGAGGCCATACAGGAGGCGCTAAAACATCCGCGCGAGATAGACGAAAATTTACGCCGAGCCCAGGAAGCGCGGCGAGTGCTCGACCGGCTCGTTGGGTACGATCTCTCCGGCCTCATCTGGAAAAAAGTGCGCTACGGCCTTTCCGCGGGCCGCGTTCAATCCCCCGCCCTGCGCATCATCATGGAACGCGAGCGCGAGATTCGCGCGTTTACGCCCACCACGTACTGGGTACTCACCGCGCGTACCACGACCAAAACAGGCGCGGACCTCGTGCTTCTTTGCAGCAAAGAGCCCACAGAAAAAACTGAAGCTGAACGCATCCTGGCCACCGGGAGCCAATCGCCGTGGTTCATAAAAGACATAGAAGAAAGCGCCGCCACCAGAAGCCCGCGCGCGCCCTTCACTACCTCCACGCTCCAGCAGGCCGCAAGTTCCCGTCTGGGATTCTCCCCATCCCGCACCATGATGATCGCGCAGCGATTATATGAAGCCGGCCTCATCACCTACATGCGCACCGACAGTACTACCTTGAGCCAAACCGCGCTCGCGCAAATAGCGCATGTCGTCGCAAAAGAATTCGGCACGGAATTTGTGGCGACGAGGCAATACGCGACGAAAAGCAAAAACGCGCAGGAGGCGCACGAGGCGATCCGTCCAACGGATGCGCACAAAAAAACGCAGGGCGCCGCTCCCGAACAAAAAAAATTATACCAGCTGATCTGGCAGCGCGCGGTTTCAAGCCAGATGGCCGACGCCAAAATCATGCGGACCAAAATCTCTGCGAATGTAGCAAAGGGCGACATTCCCGATTTCACGGCCAACGGCAGTCGCATGCTCTTTCCCGGCTGGCTTGCC
>CAYZZK010000076.1:0-4502 GCA_964483045.1 uncultured Candidatus Saccharibacteria bacterium | reverse complement strand
CCGGTGATTTTAGTCATCGAATTTGCTATGTCTTCCCTTTTGCCCATATAGAAGATAAGCAACGTGTCTTTTATATAAAGGTGGATAAATTTTTTCCACGGATTTTGTTCGGAAATTTTCGCAAAGCGCTGCGCGAGTTCGGTTCCTTCTTCCAGTGCGGCACTGGTATCCGGATACTCAAAAACCTGAACACTGTCGTTGCCCAAAGTAAGCAAGGTGCCTTGAATCGAGGGGAGTGCTTTTTTAACTTTTCCCGTCGGCACAAGCTCGAGTCCGCCCTTCCCGAGTTCGGAGATAAAATTGCGAGCCGCTGGCCCGATTTCTACGGGAGGAGCCGGGAAGGGAAAGCTATAATGCGGAACAAGCGTTCCTCTGAACGCAAGTGCAGTCATAAAAAATACATATGTGCACATCGCAAATCGCTTTGTCCATTTGTAGGGATGCCTGTGCATTCGCGCTTTTCGATGCGTCGAAGGAAAATTGCGCTCCAAAACGTTGTATGCTTTATACTCTGCCAAACTCTTATGGCGAAGGATGCGCGGCAGATCAGTGGCTATAGTGGATATCGGTGCAAGCGAAGACCCGGCGGTACGTCTTTCCATACAGTATGAGACGGTTGGAAGCGCGGATTATTGCATCACCTTTTTTTCTTAAACAAACTTAATGCGAAAAATATCGACGAGACTACAACTACCGTTGGGCCGAATTCTAGCGTATACGCGCGGGAAATCAAAAAACCCAAAAGCACCGAAAGAACGCTCAATATTGTCGACACGATGATAAAGCTGCCGAGCGTGTGGGTAAGTTGCCGTGCTGCCGAAGCAGGCACAATAATGAGGGATCCCGCAAGCAATGCGCCGAGAAATCGGATGCCGGAGAGGATCGTGAGCCCGAAGAGTAGGAGGAACCAGAGATTAAGACGATTGACGTTTATTCCCGTCGCTGTGGCGAGTTCCGGTGAAAATAAGGCGATAACCAGCTTGTTTCGCAGCATCCAGAGCGCGACGATGACGAAGCAGCTGGCCGCGAGCCCGAATACAAATTCATTAAGCGGCAGGGTGCCAAAGCCGCCAAAAAGCGCGTCAACCAATTCTTCGGTCGAATGAATAAGGAGTGCGCCGAAGGCCACCGAACTTGCGAAAATGACGCCGATCGCCGCTTCCGTGGAAAGCTCGGTTTTCTTTTCCAGGTGCCAGATAATAAGGCCTCCGATAAAGAGCGTCAATCCGCCGCCCACAAGTGGATTGATGCTCCAGATAATGGCAAGCCCGAGTCCGGGGATCGCAATGTGCGACATCACGTCTCCCGCAAGGATGGTGCGCTTCATGAGCGCGAAACTGCCTATCACTCCGGCCGCGGCAGCGGCGAATAATGCCGAAATGAGGGAATAGAGTTCGCCGGTGGTCATGCGCGCGCGTCTGCGTTATGAATGTGATGATAATATTTGTGGGGGCCTCCGTACAGTTTTTCTAAAACTTTCGTATCGAGCGCTTGCTCCGGCGTGCCGAAACAAACGGAAATTTTATTGAGGCACAAAACTTTTGTGGAATACCGGTAGACGAAACTCAAATCATGGGATACTAAAATAACAGTCATGCCGTACGCGTCTTGAAGCTCGTGGACGAGCTCGTATACCTGCTCTTCGCCGGGGGCATCGATGCTCGCGGTCGGTTCATCGAGAAGAAGGACATCCGGCTTACCGAGAAGCGCGAAGGCGATGAGCGCGCGCTGGAATTGCCCGCCCGAGAGATGGCCGATGGGTGTGGTTAAGACTTTTTCCGTAAGTTTTGCGGATTCGATTGCCCGCTTTATTTCCGAGGCCGGCAGTTTTAAAACCTGTTCTTTGGCGGCTAAAAGATTTTGGATTGTAATCGGCAAGTGCCGGTCTGCGTCAATTTTTTGGGGAACGTATCCGAGGCGGATGCCGGACGCCCATTCAACCGTGCCGGTATAGCTCACCATACGGAGCAGTGCTCGCAATAAAACCGTTTTTCCGGAGCCGTTCGGCCCGATTATGGAAAGATTGTCGCCCTTGTCGAGCGAGAAATTTATGTTTTCGAGAATGGCGGCCTCTTCGAAGTGGACGGAGAGATTCTTAACTTCGAGTATTTTGTCAGCCATGTTTAACAATTCTATCTTTTTCCCGCGTGTTTCTCAAGGGACAAAACGAAAAACTAATAAAGAAGGAGCCCGATCTTTTGACCGGGCTCAACGGCAAGCCAAGATGCCGCCACAGCCGACGTACTGGCTGGAGTCAAACGTCAGGAATCTGATCCTCTTATCACAATCAGAAGCCTAATTGTTTCCAGGGCTCGGTAGGTTCCTTAAGCAACGAGAGAGCTTGGCTACCTGTCTAATTTGCAGATTAATATTTATGCCGTAAAAATTCAAGTATACGTTTGCTTCGACGCCGTTTTTACCCTAAAATTCTAAGCAATGGCAGGATCTACCACCGAACTTATAAAAGAAAAACTGGATATCGTGGATTTCATCCGCGGGTATCTGAATCTCCAGCCCGCGGGGAAAAATTTCAAGGCATGTTGCCCGTTCCACAAGGAAAAAACACCCTCGTTTATGGTGTCTCCGGAACGGCAGAGTTGGCATTGTTTCGGGTGTGGCGCACACGGGGATGTTTTCGGATTTCTCATGCAGCACGAAAATTTGGAATTCGGGGAGGCGCTTCGCGTGCTTGCGGAGAAAACCGGCGTCGAGCTGCGACGCCTCAATCCCGCAGAATATAAAATCGCCGGTCTGCTCTACGAGATCAACTCAATCGCGGTGGAGTTTTTTAAAAAATCGCTCCAGAATTTCTCGCGCGGAAAAAAATACCTTGAGGAGCGGGGACTTAGCCAGAATACGATCGAAGAATTCGATCTCGGTTGGGCTCCGCCCGAATCGGAATCATTGAGTATGCATTTTTTAAAGACCGGTTACACGCCGGAAGATGTCATACGAGCGGGGCTTGCGATAAAAACCGACCGAGGCATGCTTCTGGATCGTTTTCGCGGTCGGATAATGTTTCCGATTCATAATCATCTGGGGAAAGTGGTAGGGTTTACGGGCAGAATTCTTCCGCAATACGAGGGCGAAGGGATCGCAAAATATATTAACAGCCCCGAGTCGCCGATTTTTAATAAATCCAAAATTCTGTACGGATTTTTTAGGAGCAAAAATTCGATCAAAGAAGCGGGCGCCGCTTTTTTGGTTGAAGGGCAGATGGATTTTTTGATGAGCTGGCAGGCAGGGGTAAAAAATGCCGTTGCGAGCTCCGGAACCGCGCTTACGATGGAGCATCTCCGCCTGCTACGGCGGGTCTGCGACGAGCTGATCTTGAGCTTTGATTCAGATGAAGCCGGTTCGACTGCCATGGAGCGGGCAATAGACCTGGCGGAGTCAGGCGACTTTAATGTGAAAGTAGTGCTCCTCGCCAACGTCAAAGATCCAGCGGAGGCAGTTCAAAAAGATCCGAAACTGCTGCGCGAGGGGATTTTGCATGCTAGTCCGGCGATGCAATTCTATTTCGGGAAATACTTGCCTACGTCGGGGCTTTTAGATTATAGTCAACGTGAGGAACTGCGGGCGCTCCGAATCGTACTCGGGAAGCTCAAAATCATTGCAAGCCCGGTCGCGCGGAATTTTTGGCTAAGCGAGCTTTCGAGGCGCACCGGAGTGGCTGAAAAAGCGCTGGTTGAAGAAATGGAGCGGATTGAAGCAAGACAGGGAGTTTCGGGGACGGCGAACGAAGGAGAGGAAAGCGCTAATCAAAACATTCCTCTCAAGAAATATTCCCGCCGAGAGCGTTGCGGCGAACGGCTTTTGGGGGTGGCGCTTGCGAGGGGTAATTTCTCCGTCATCGAGGATTCGAAGGGATATCTCACTGATTCTCATAAAAGAGTATTCGAAATTCTGAAAAACGGGAATCGCCGGAGCGACGATGTAGGTATCGACGAAATTATAAACCTGATCGTGCTTGGATCGAAAGATTTGAAAGACGAAGAGATGCATCAGCTTAAGCAGGAGCTGGCAAAAGAATTTGTGAAAGAGAGAAAGAACATTCTGACCTCGATGATCAAACGGGCGGAACAAGACGGGGATCAGACTGGTTTGGCCTCCGCGCTTGAAGAATTGAATAAAATTTCTATTCAGGCGGCATAATGCACGGTTTGCCTCTATTTTAAAAATGAAAAAGAAGAAAAGGGCAGAATTTGCGAAACAAAAAGCCGCAGGTTCGCAGAAGCTAAAAAATAAAAAATTTATAAAAAGCGGGAAAAACTCCGGGAAGGAATTTTCGCCGCAAAATCTTACTGCCATAGGCGAACTCATTGAACGAGGCCGGCCCCGCGGATTCGTGACGGACAATGAAATTCTGTACTATTTCCCGAAAATCGAAGATGACGTTTCATTGCTTGAAGAAATTTATGACCGTCTTGAAAAAGCCGGCGTAAAAGTAATCGAGACAAGCGCGCTTACGGGTTTTACAAAAGAGGAAGTCGGCCGGAAGG
>CAYZZK010000075.1:0-4515 GCA_964483045.1 uncultured Candidatus Saccharibacteria bacterium | reverse complement strand
AAAAGCATGCTTAATTTCCCGGTTTTTTGAAGCAGTGTGGCGTAACAAAGAAACCAGCGCTCCAGTGTGCCAATCGTTGGCATGGAGTATGTCTCCGCGAAAAAGACCCTCTTCGATAAGCCTCGCCACTGCTTTTGAAAAAAAGAGGAATCGCTGGATTTCCTTGAATGAGCCGGCAAATGCGCTGCGGTCAAAATATATTTCTCCGCTGCTCAAATATCGCTTATTTTCGACAAAATACGCGTGCGCCCGGCTTTTCGGCAGAGCTGCGCGATATACGTGTACGCGTTCGGCGCGAGGATCGGCAAGGAACACCGGAAAATCTTTTATGACGAGCTTTGCCCCGATGCGGCGCATGTCAACGTGCTCGTATTTCGGAATTATGACGGAGACATCCAGGCCGGCATCCGAGATTGCCTTGGGCAAGCCCTCCATGACGTCGGCCAGGCCCCCAACCTTGGCAAAAGGCGCAAGCTCTGCCCCGACGAACAATACCTGTGGATTTTTAGGCATTCCGTTTCTCTTTCTCTTCCTGAAGCTCCCTAATCCGGTCGCTGATCATAGCCGCCCGATGATAATCTTTACTTAGAGCAGCAAGCCGCATTTCTCGTTTCAGAGTTCGTATCATCCGCCCATACTCTTCCGTCGTGATGAAAAGTTTTTCCTTCTCTTCCAGACGGCTTCTGATTTCCTCGTCTTCTTTTCTGGAAATTTCATCAACCAAACCACTTCGCTGCCAATCGAGCGCGGTATAAATTATTTGCTTATAGAGTTCTTCCGCCCGGTTTCTTTCCTGGGCACTGGCCCCGGGGGATTGCAATACTATAGTTTTAAGTTCATGCGCTCCGCGCTCCATCATTTCCAAGCTCCACCACGGTCGCGCGGATGCCCACCAATATTGGTCCGAATGCAGCGCCTCATCCAGTAATTGCCGCCCGGCAAGATTTTGCGAATCCCGGTTCGCAACTCCGATTGCCAAGTCGGTCAACTGCCATTGTTTTTGCTGAATCACGTTGTCGTCCCGTTTCCACCGCGAAAAGGGCGTGCCGCCTTCCATGTCTTCTCTTGTCGCTGCCCACGTGGAATCCCGGGGTTGGATTATTTCATGATCGGCAAATTTGCTTCTAAGCTCGCTTATGGTAACGGGAGTAATGGATTTTTCCTGCAAGAGGTCAAAAAGCAGCATCTCCAAACCGGGACGGTGATGCCCGAACGTTTCTCCGTCCATTCCCGTAATTGCGTAGCCGTCTTCGTGCAATCGAGCATCCATATATTTCAATATCGCTTTGACTGTTCCGATTTGCGCGGACAATATCAAAAACGACAAATTCCGCTCTCGAAAAAATACGTCGAAATTATCCAGCCCCTCTATAGCGTAAATGGTATTCGTTTTCTTTTCCCGCGCGGCGGGGAAGGCAAGTTCGTCGTTGATGATCCATTTGTAGCCCATGCCGGCCGCCACTTCGGCGACTTTTCTCGAGTAGGCCATTTCGGGAGGAAAAAATCCGGATTTTTTCCATGCGCTGCCGAAATATTTTTTGAGAGTAGCTTCGTTCAAGAGGATTTGCCGTTCAATTTCGCTCTTGGGAAGTAACGGCAGAAACGCGTGATATTTCGCGCTGCCGGTAAGTTCGATAGTTCCGTATTTAAGAAGCGTTCGGATGTTATCCAATACGTCTTGGCCGCCGTATTTCTCAAGCAGTTCGCATAATATCCCGTTGATATTGATGGTAATCCGCGCTCTTTTAATCTTGAGCAGCCCCGTGAATATTTTCCGGTAAGACTCGTTCGTGATTCTTCGGACCCAGATTTCTTTCTGGGTTGGCGGCTGATAAATATGAATGAAATTGGCCCAGTACATAATTCGATGCGATTAAATCAGGCGGGCAATGCTATTTCTCCAAATCCCGCATTTTGAAGTTGATGGCGACGTCGCAGAGATGCGCATATTGAGCGGCGGAATTTCTCCATGAAAAATCTTTTTCCATGCCATGCCGCTGGATTTTGTGCCATGCGCCCGGATTTTTATAAATCTCTGCGGCGCGGATTATGGCGATTGCGAGCGACATAGAATCGAAATCCTTGAACAGGAAGCCGGTACCCGCGGAACTCTTTGGATCGTAATCAATGACCGAATCGGCCAGCCCGCCGGTTTTTCTCGCGATAGGCACGGCTCCGTACCGCATCGCCTCCATTTGGGTGAGGCCGGACGGCTCGAATTTCGACGGGATCAATATTGCATCTGCGCCGGCGTAAAAGAGATGGGGAAGGGCGGTATCGAACACCAAATGCGCCGCCACTTGGCCCGGAAATTTTTTCTCCAGCTCTTGGAAAAACGACATGTACTTCGCTTCTCCGTTCCCCAAAATTGCAAATTGAAATCCGAGTTCCTTGAGAAGCGGCTCCGCGATTGAAAACAGAAGATCGAACCCTTTTTGCTCTATGAGGCGCGAAACGATTCCAATAAGGAAAACCCGTTTGCTTTCCTTGAGGCCGAGGCGGCCCTGCAATTCGATTTTGTTGTCTTCGCGAAGCGATATGCTATTAGCGTCATAATTTTTTTTCAAATTGACATTTGTCTCCGGGTTGAATCTTTCATAGTTGATGCCGTTCAAAACGCCGTATATCCGCGACCTGCGTTCTTTTAGTATGCCGTCCAAGAGCTCTCCGTATTCGGGGGTCATGATCTCTTTGGCGTATGTCGCCGAGACCGTGGAGATAAGATCCGCATACATGATTCCGCGGCGCAGCATGTTTAATTTCAAAAGCCGAGGATCGAAAAAAGAGGGGATGGCAGATCTGCCGTCGTCGAAATCCAGTTCTGAAACGAACCGATGGTCAAAAATTCCCTGATAATATAAATTGTGAATGACGAATATCGTGCTAATTTTGTTGAGACGCGGATTATCTTTATATGCGGTGTGCAAATAATTAACCAAAAATCCGGTTTGCCAATCAGAGGCAATAATCACGTCTGGAACCCAGTCGCGCGTCACATTTAGAAACTCCAAAACCCCTCGGGACAAAAGCGCCCAGCGAGTGGGGTCGTCTGCATAACCATACACATTGGAGCGGAGCTCATAGTACTCCTGGTTTTGCAGAAAGTAGGTCGTTACCGGAGAAGAATGAGAATGCGCATTTTCCGATATAAACTTTTTGACATTACAGAGCAGGACCTTCGCTTCGGTATCTGCCTCCGCGTTCGTGGGGACTTCCAGGCCATCGATTTCCGAAACGAGGTTGTACTTTTGGGTATCGATGCTCGCGTAGAGCGGGATAAATACTCGAGCGTCATACCCCATTCCTCTAAGCGCCGCGGGCAATGAAAGCATCACTTCGCCAAGTCCGCCGGCCTTCACGAATGGAGCGGCTTCCGGCGCCACGAATAGTATCTTGCGCTGTTTAAGATACCGGGGCTTTCGGATAAAAAAGTCCATCCAAGACAGTATACCTTGTGGGAATTTGAAACGGAAGTGGAGATGCTTAAAAACCTCATTCCGAGAGGCTTAAAAAGCAAATAGTGCAAATCAAGCGTCTTCGCTGCTTGCTCGTACCAAGCTCCGCCTCGCTGTCATTTTTTCGCGTGCTTAAAAAACTCAACCTGTCTGAGCCGCTTTACCGCTCCGGCTCGAGTTTTGTATGGGCCGCCCAAATTCTTACGAGCTTTCTCGGAAAGGACGTAATAGCCATTTTTTCTTTTGACGATCATGATGAATATGGAAAGTTTTTCAGCAGAAAAAATATCTCTGCGTAAATCTTTGCGATAGCCGTTAAATTATTTGAACGCATAGCTTTTTTCTTTCTCGCGGGCATTGGCTTTTTCGAGGCACGCGATCACTTCCTTGTCGCTGGTCTGTGGAAAGTGTTCATACCAATATCCAACGGCCTTAAAGTCGTTAACCTCCATCACGCAGACCGTATCGACTGCATTCCTTAAGCTATTCGCGGTATCTTTGGCACAAACCGGGGAAGCAAAAATTATCTTGAAGGGCCCTTGCGTGAGAAACGCAGATTCTACGGCGGCTCGCGCGGTAACGCCGGTGGCCAGCCCGTCATCCACCAGAATGACCGTTCGGGCATCCGCTTCTTTGCTATACTCACCGCTGTGGTAAACCGAGATTCTTCTCTCCAGCTCTTTCGTCTCATCCTCGATGATTGGATCTAGATCTTCTCGTGTCAGCCCCGTTGCACCAAGCGTTTTGGTATCGATTATGGTAATGCCGCCGGGCGCGATCGCTCCCACGCCGAATTCCGGATTGAAAGGTGCGCCTATTTTTCTCACCACAAGGGTATCGAGCGGAGCTTCGAGCGCCTTAGCTACCTCGAAACCAACGGGCACGCCGCCTCGCGGCAGCGCGAGTATAAGCGGATGCTGTGGCTTATACGGCAAAAGTTTTTCAGCCAGCAATGCGCCGGCTTCATTTCTGTTTTTGAACATTTGGGATTATGTATTGCGCATTGATTACTAAATTACTTACTTAAAGACTTACTGTTTTCGCTCAAACAAACTTAATA
>CAYZZK010000074.1:0-4543 GCA_964483045.1 uncultured Candidatus Saccharibacteria bacterium | reverse complement strand
TTTATTTTTTTCATGGTAAAAATTCTCTGTGCCCGGGGTGGGAGTCGGACCCACATCCCGCGTTAGCAGGACAACATTTTAAGTGTTGCGCGTATACCGTTCCGCCACCCGGGCAGTATATATTTCATAACATACCGCGCCCGTTTGTGTAAATTATCAAATGTCTGCCGTGCAGTTCGGGCACTTGGTCGCGCGAGTAGGAATATTCGAAAAACAGCGCGGGCACTCTTTGGTTTTTGGCGGGGGAGGAGGTGTTGATTCCCTGAAGTGATTAACTTGTTTTACAACGAAAAATATGCAGAAAGCGACGATAAAAAACTCTATAATCGTGTTTATGAACAGGCCATAATTTATTGTGGCCACGCCTGCTGCTTTTGCCTTGGCCAGTGTGTCGTACGATCCGCCGGACAGGTTGATGAACAAATTGGGAAAATCGAATTTACCCAGCAGAAACCCGATGGGAGGCAGTATGATATCGGAAACCAGAGATGAGACTATTTTTCCAAAAGCTCCGCCAATCACAACGCCCACCGCGAGATCCAAAACATTTCCCCGCACAGCGAACTCCCGAAACTCTTTTAACGTCTCTTTCAGTTTCATATTTTAGATGAGGCCAGAGGGGGAATTGAACCCCCGTATAGCGGTTTTGCAGACCGCCGCGTTAGCCACTTCGCCATCTGGCCATCGAATCGATTGTAGTATCCTCGAGGCGTTTTATCAATTCGCCGAGGAACGGGTGCTTTTGTCTTAATCGTCATTGCCGCTTAGCAATATCTTTTCAACATTAGCGGCGTGCCGCGGGCCGCGATCAAGCTCGAACCGAATTCTCGGCATCGGTTTGATGTTTATCTTTTTCATAAGGAGGTATTGCAGGTCTCCCGTTGCCTTCCGCGCGATTGAAAGCGCTTGGGCCTCTTTGGAAGCAGGCAATATGCTCATCATCACTCGTGCGAGCCCAAGTTTTTTGTCCACGTCCACTTCCGTGATTGTCGCGAGCGCTCCGCCGAATTCGAGCTCCTTCAAAATAATTTTGCTAAGTTCCTCTCGTATTAACTTTTGTACGCGTTCCGGCCGGTGCTTCATCTTCTTAATTTTTTTAGCATTAAGCTGCTAAATATTTTTACTTTCTGACAATCAATTTGTCTCCTACTTTTATCTCGCCCGGGAAATTAACCAAAAGGCCGATTTCTTTGCCGGCTTCCACTTGCGCAACAGCCGATTTCTTATCTCGCAAACCCAGGATCTTGCCGGCTATGTCCAGTTTTTCCTCGCCCGCCGGAGTTTTCCGCACGATTTCAAAAGCGGTTTTTTCGCGTATCAGGCCGGCTGTGACTTTGCCGCCGATTATCTGCTTCTCTGGTTTCGCCTGGTTAAAGATCGCGAGCACCTCAAGCTCTCCAAGCGCCGCCGGCCCCAAAGAAGATGTCAAAAATTCTTCCACCGCTTTTTGGAGATCGTATACTATATCCGATGTTATCACCTGTACTTCCTGCGCGTCTGCGTGGGTTTTCGCGGCTCGTTCGATTTTGTTTTTGAATCCGATAATCACCGAGTTCGTTGCGATTGCGTCCTTCATGTCTCCGTCGGTTATGTCTCCAACAGTCTCGGCCAGAATGGTTATTTTTTTTCCTTTCGTATCGATGTTTTTTATAACCTGCGCAAGCGCTTCAAGGGAGCCGGCATCTGCGGCTTTGAGAAGCACATTGAGTACCGCCTCGTCCTTTTTCTGGGAAATAGCGCCGCTTGCAGATTTCGAAAATCCCTTCTTCGTATTTTTTTCCTGTTCGATGTTTCCGCCGGAAAATATTTCTCCGACCTGCGGAAGTTTCTCGAAGCCGATAATAAGGGCGGGTGCGGAAGGTTCAAGGGATTCGACCGCCTTTCCTAAAAAGTTTTCAAGCATCCGCACTTTCCCTTTGGCGGTTCTGGTATAGATCGACCCTCCTTTTTTGAGGATGCCGTTTTTTACTATGGCTGTTACTTCCGACCCGCGGCGTGGATCATGGTGGACTTCCAATATATATCCGGCCGCGGGCGCGGCGGGATCATATGACAGGTCTTCCAAGTCGGCCGCGAGCAGTATTAAATCCAGAAGCCCGTCCACGCCCTCGCCGGTCTTGGCGGAGATACCGTGAAAGCTCACCTGTCCGCCTTGCCCCTCTAGGTACACGCCCGCCGCGGCCAGATCATTTTTTGCCCGATCTATGTTCCCCGCCGTTTTATCTATTTTGTTTATCGCTACAATAAGGGGCGTTTTCGAATCCTCGATGGTCTTGATCGCTTCTTTTGTTTGGGGCTTTACTCCTTCGTCTGCCGCAACAACGAGTATCGCAAGGTCTGCAACTTGGGCTCCGCGCGCTCGCATGTTTGAAAACGCCTCGTGCCCGGGCGTGTCGATGAATGTTATCTTCCGCCCGCTATGGAGGATTTCATACGCGCCTATCGCTTGAGTGATCCCGCCGGCTTCTCGCGCGGCAACATTCGTTTTCCGGATGTAGTCCAGGAGCGTCGTTTTGCCGTGGTCGACGTGGCCCATGATCACCACGATCGGGGAGCGTTGTTTTAAATTTTGGGTAGCTTTGGGTTCTGTCATGCTTTCCAAAGGTATCAGAAAAACACCGATAATACAAGGAAAATCGGCATCTTTACAGACTTCGGCCCCTTAAACCAACTGGTCTTTGTTTGAAAGACTATGCGTGGTCGTATGCTTCTTTTAGTTTTGCGATATCAAATTTTTTCATCTTGAGAAATGCCCGTGTTACTCGGTCAATCTTTTCTCTGTCGCCGCTCGTCATCATTTCATCCATAACGCTTGGCACAATTTGCCACGACACGCCGTATTTGTCTTTGAGCCAGCCGCACTGCTCCGACTCAGGAACGGCGGAGAGCTTTTCCCAATAATAATCGATTTCTTTTTGGGTATCGCATTTGACTACAAATGATATCGCCTCGTTGAAAATAAATTTATGCGGACCCGAACTGTCCATTGCCATGAAATGCTGCCCATCGAGTGTAAAGCGAGAATGTTTGATGAAGCCCTCCTTGTCTCCCTCGCCCTTTTCGTAGGGCACAAGCATTTCTATTTTCGAATTAGGAAAAATTTTTGTATAAGTCTCGATCGCTTCTTTTGTTTTACCCGCCCCGTCTTTGGTAAACATAAGAAGCGGAGTTATTTTCTGCGCCAGCTTGTGGTGCTCGCTCCACGAGAGCTGCCACGTAAGCCCATATTTATCCTGCAGCCATCCGTATTTATGCGCCCACGGGTAGGTGTCGTACGGCATGAGTGCTTTGCCGCCTTTAATCAATTTGTCCCAGGCCTTTTTGATTTCCGCTTCATTGTCGAATACGACAAAGAGCGATATAGACGGATTGAATTTGAAATACGGCCCCGCGCTGATGGCCATAAAATCTTGCCCGGCGAGCTTGAACGTAACAATGTCGCAATCTCCGGAAGGCGTGCCCGTAATCGTCGTGATATTTTTGACTTTAGAATCTTTAAAAAGCGAAACGTAAAACGCGGCGGCCTCCTTCGCCTCCTTGTCGAACCACAGATGAGTAGTTATTTTCTGCTTCATATTTTACATCTTTGCGGAAGGCTGAAGAATGCTCACTCGGTTGCCCTCGCCGCGCGTATCCGGTTCAAGATTAATATATATGTTGTTCCCTGAAGTAACCGTGAAGCCCATAGACTCCGGCGCATCGGTACAAATTTTGGTGGCAAATTTCATTTTTTCTCCTTCGGTCCTTTTGAGCGCTGGGACTTCCCGGCCCTCGCGTCACACATTCAGCCTTCTGGCCTCAGTACTTCCTCGCTCGTGCTCGGTCGTTGTTCCGAACCCCCGCGCGGATGAGTTTTTTTATGAGCGCAATTGGCAGTTTTTCATCCAGTGGAAAACGGATAGTCGCCGTAGCGGTTCTATATTTTTTGAGTTCCTGTATGTGGTCTTGGATCACAGGCGGCATGGCGTAGAGCCCAATGTGCTGTTTCGCATAAGCAAAATATGCCAATCGCCCTTTATAGGCATAGTAGGGCATCCCATAACTTATTTTTTCCTCCGCCTCCGGCGCGGCAGCGCGTATTGCCTTCCGTATCTCTTTCAGCTTGCCCCGCACCCCTTTCGGCGCCCCAGCGATGTAGGCATCAACGGTTTTTGGTTTGGGCATTTTGTTCATGGTTTCCCTTGTATAATATCCGTAAATTAATGGAGATATACTGAGGCGATCAATTAACTACTGTGTGTTGCCTCAAGACTTCTAGAAAGGATGGCGTAGCAAATCCTAATGAATATGTTGCGTGCAGAATTTCAATAAAAGCTTTTTCTTTATAAACTTTTAATTGCTTCAATCCCTCCTCTGAAAGTAGGACTTCCTTTGTGTTGATCTGGGACGACCTATAACCTTTCACAATAGAGACAACTCTACCAGTTTTAATATCAAAAATGGGACCGCCGCTATTACCCGGATTAAAAGCCATCGTGAACTCATACGATGGGTGTTTATCAAGTGTCCTGTATCTACAATTTATAACGCCTTTATCTGTCCG
>CAYZZK010000073.1:1726-4548 GCA_964483045.1 uncultured Candidatus Saccharibacteria bacterium | reverse complement strand
AATATTTATTGTAGTTATTGTAAGTCTTTGTGATGAGGCATTTATGAAGCGTGCTATGGCAGCGGACGCACCTTGACGCTTTTGATTACAAGATCGCTGTTCTCCGGAGTTGCATCCCAAGTTTTGAAACCGATTCCTCCATAATTCAATGCGGGATCTAAAAAGTCCGTTTCGGCAAGTGTTTTGCCGTTGATCGCGCACTCGACGTGGCGGCCCGAAACTTTCATGCTGGCGGTAAATCCTTCCGGGGGAAAGGATTCTGCGTGCGCTTGCCCGTTAATAACCAGAGTTTCTCCGTTGAGGGTTTGCTCCACGTGGACGAGTTTTTTGCCGAAATTGCATGCCGCATAGTTGTTCGTGTCTTTGATACGGCCCCAGATATAAATGTTGCCGCCCCGCGGCCACTGGACGAAGCTTTCGATCTCATAGTCTTGCCAGGCACGGGATCCGTCAAGCACAACGGCGCTTCCGGTTCCGTTTTTAACCGGCGAGAGCGTCAGACCTTGCGCAGGCACGATGTCCACGTTTCCCCATTGCGTATTTGCCCAGCCGTTATCGCTCGCAAAATTGTCTTCATACGGAAGCGGCTTGGCGCTTCCTCTTTCGAAAATCTGAAGCAGGTCTTGGGGGGTCGAACTCGGATGCACTTCAATCCGTTTTATAAGGAATCCGTCCGGATCGGCCAGCTGCCCTGCATAATTCTGCGAAAAAATTTTGGGCGTCGCATACTGGAAAAACGCGAGAGAGTATACGGAACGAGCCGCCTGGATGACGATGAGCGGCGCTCCCGGAAAATTGCTTTGGTCTTCCCCGAAGTTATTGAACGGAAACGCGAAACTCGTGACCGGCGTGCCCAGCAATAATTCCAGACCGATCCGTGCCGTTCGAAGTTCCTTTACAACGCGGGCCGTGAATTCGTCCAGCGTCTCGAAACGGTTTTCGAGCGGAAGCCACAACCGATTGCTGAAAAAGAGACCGAGGGTTCCCTTTTGATCCACGAGAAACGTATTACTGTGGCTTTCTGCGGCATGAGCTTCCACGCTCCATCGCCCGCTCGCCGCCATTTTTCGCAGTTCTTCCTTTGTAAGGTAATAGTTGTTTTCGTCCAGAATGGAAAACTTTTCAATTGCGAAGTTGACGGCTTTATAATCCAGCGCCCACAAAATGGGATCGACCGGATAGTAGCTGTCTTTCCTGCCGTCGTCGAAAGTCAGAAGGAACGATTTAGCCGGCGGAGCTTTTCCGCCTTTTACGAAATCATAAAAGTCATTGAGCCCGATTGCGTTCCACCCGGCCTTTTTGAGGGCGAACATTTGGTCGCGGAATGCCGCGAGCAAGACGTTGGTACTGTCGGGCTTCTCTACGATCCCGTGATATAAAAGAACGGGAATCGACCGTGCCGAAACCCCTTGTTCTTGCCCGGCGGAGGAAACAAGCCCCGCTGAAGCGAGCAGGACCTGGGGAGTCTTGGATAAACCCGCATCGAAAAACAGATATTTATAGATCGGAATATAGATTTCCTTGAGATACGCAAATTTAATATTTGAAATTTCCTGAAAACTCGCTTCGAAAATGCTCACAAAAATTCCCAGCAAAAAAACCGCGCTCGCGAGCAATAAGAAATTTTTCTGATTTATCCTTAATCGCAATTTCACGTTTTTGAAGCTAAGACTTCAGCGAGTGCCCCATCGGGTATCCCGCAAGTTAAGAAAAGCCCAGGGCAATTGCCACACCAAAACGAGCGTATAAATAATGGCGAAAAGGACGCCGTATGCCCATCGTCGGTCCTGGGTGTAAATGTAATAATAAAAACCATAGCACAGCGCCATGAGCACCAATCCGGAAAGATAGAACCACGGGATGGTCCTGGTTATAAGTGGATACCAAATAAGCGCGCGTATAACCACTGCAGGCGCGATAAGAGGCAATATGATGCCGAGATAAAATGAAACGCTCATAAGGGGGTTACGCCTCCAGATGAAGCTGCTGGCCTTAAGACTTTCTTTCGTCCATGACTTTTTCCAGCGCAGCTGTTGGCGCATAAATTTTCGAAACGTATCCGGCACGATGGTATACGCATGGGCAGTCGGCGCATAGAGCGTCATATATCCTTTTTGCAGAAGAAAATTGGTCAAACTGCGATCGTCCCCATACGTGCACGTGACTCCCAAGAACTTTTGATCCAGCCATAAATCGATTACGTCGAGGACATATTCCCGCCGATATGCCGAGCAGCATCCCGAACAGCACGTCACTGTCCCAAAGAGAGATTCGGCCGACTTATACGCTTTGAAAGCGACATAATATCGGACTGCCTGCATCTTGGTAAGGGCATTTGTTTCGGCATTAGCCACAAACCCGTGGCCAGCCACCGCTCCAACTTTTTTGTCGGTAAAATATTTTATAAGCTCCCGAAGCGTATTCGCTTCAACGAAACTGTCGGAGTCCACAAACACAACGATCTCGTTCCGGGAACGGAGGACGCCCTCTGCCATGCCCGCTCGTTTTCCTCGATTTCTTTTCCAATCGACGACTTCAACGTTCACGCCCATCTGGCGAGCAATTTTTTGCGCGGAAAGCATCTCGGCAAGGGTGTTGTCGGTCGAGCCGTCGTTCACGGCAATAATATTGAACCTGTCTTTTGGATAATCGCTTATCGCAAGCCGCAGGATGGTTTCTTTGATATCTTTTTCTTCGTTTTTCGCCGGAACACTGAAAGACACGGTCGGCTTGTAGTTCGGATCAAACACGGGAGGCGCTGGATTGTACAGATATCCAAGCGCAAATCGGCTTAGTACATAAAGCGAAACTGCGAGACTGTA
>CAYZZK010000073.1:0-1626 GCA_964483045.1 uncultured Candidatus Saccharibacteria bacterium | reverse complement strand
TGTTCGAGCTTCAGAGATTCGTTCTTGAGCGATTCATTTATATCGATAAGCATTTTAAACAGGGGGAGAGGCGCAACGCTCTTGAGGGAACGCACATCTTTGGGAAGGCATTTTCCTCCGAATCCCCGATATCCTTTGTGCCAGACCGCCGAGTGGCTATCCCCCACCCACGGATGTTTTATGATGATTTCCCGGACCGCCTCATAGTCCGCGCCCAATATTTTCGAGGCATCGTATATCTGGTTAAAAAATATGACTTTCATTGCAAAGTAGGTGTTTATCGCATGCTTCAAAAGTTCGGCTTCGCGAGCACCAATTACCTGCTGTATCGGAGCGTCTGGCAAGAGAGCAAAAAGATCGGGCACAAGCCGACGCGACTGTTCGGTTATTCCCACAATCTGAAAATTGGGGCGCACGAAGTCTTCCCACGCGGTACTTTCGGTAAGAAACTCCGGATTGTAGCAAAATTTTAGATGCGGATATTTCGATTGGAAATATTCAGTGGTTCCGGGCGCAAATGTTGATTTTATAACAATATTTTTGCCGGCAGGAATCTGCTTAAAATATTCGCCGAGCGTGAACCGATTCTCGCGGCTTATGCAGTTATCGGTAAAGTTCACCGCAATAAAAATGTAATCTTGGGCAAAAACTTCCTCGAGATCGTCCCATGTTCCGGGACGGATATCGTATACTTTTGCCTGCGGATAAAATCTTTTAAGCACTTCCCCGATAAAACCGGCGCCGATGATTCCAACGGAAAAATTTTTGCGTTCCATACTTTATTTTTTTTATTTAATAACTTTTTGTCTGGCTTTAGAACATAGAATATCAGAACGCCGTGAATCTTTTATGAAGGCGGCCAAAATATCCGGCCAATTTCGAAAATGGGACGCAAAATAAAATATGTATAGTGCGAGAAATTATTATTATTAAGAGTTTCTCGACATAGATCGAAGGGCTCAAAATTTTGTAACGATTTGGGCAGCTCTACGTCTTTTTCATTGTAGCAGTGGAAGCGCAGAAACTAACAACTAAAGAATTGAATGGCTGTATATCAAAAGCAGGCTCTCGTGGAGAGTAAAAAACATTCAGTCCTCTGTGTTGACGACAATAAAAACATTACGACGCTTATAGCTGCTCTTTTGGGGCGATTTGGGCATACGGTGTACTGCGCCAACGAAAGCAACGAAGCACTCACCGCTTTCAAAGAACACAAGCCGGAGATAGTGATTCTCGATATCGGACTTCCCGATATCGACGGCTATAAAATCGCCGGCGCGATCCATCGCGAAGACACCCAGCATCTCCTGGCGCTCATTGCCCTCACGGGCTACGGACAGAAACAAGACGAATTACTTGCGCAGGCAGCGGGATTCGACTATCACCTCACCAAGCCCATCCCGTTCAATGTACTCGAACGGATTATCGCACGGGTGTAAACGCGCGCGGCGAGATTCCTGTGGCGCACGCTTCTAATTTTCGGTTACGTCAAAGCGTATTCTCCGAAAAAACAGTGATCAGGTGCGACATCCGCTCAATCTCTTTCACATGGTCCGAGAAGAGCGCGGCTGCCGGGCTTTTTTTATGCTTATCCAGATATAGTTCGGAGCTGGTCATCATAATCGA
>CAYZZK010000072.1:0-4584 GCA_964483045.1 uncultured Candidatus Saccharibacteria bacterium | reverse complement strand
TTTCCGCCCGATGGTGTCTCCGAGCTGGCCCCAAATGGGAACGAAAACCGCGTTGGCGATAATGTAGGCAGTCGCAATCCAGCCGGCCGAGGAAATGGAGATGCCGAAGTCCTGTATTATCTTGGGCAGCGCCAAGTTTACGATTGTCTGATCGAGACGCCCGAGAAAGGTTCCGACAATGACGGTTACGAGCACCAGCCAGCGAAAATTGCCGCCTGATGATTGCGCGGTATCTTCCTGCATGCTTATTTATAAATCCAAACGCGCGCGGACATCCCGTTCAATAATTCCGGATATTCCTGCGTATCGTATTTTATCTTTATTACGAATTCCTTTTCTTCCCGCTTGTCGGAAATGCTGAATACTACAGAAGATTCAAGCGCGGTCCGTCCGATTTCGTCCACGATACCCGAAAACGTTTTGGAACCGAACGCATCGACGGTAAAGTCCGCCTTTTGCCCGGCGCGTATATCGCTCAAGCCGTTATTCTCTCCGATCCGTGCCGTAACTCTGAGAGCTTGCGGATTGATCATGGTGACGATGGGCTCGCCGGGCATAAAAAGCTTTCCGATTTTGTCGTTGATGCTCACGATAATGCCACCCGTATTTGCGGCGATGTAATCGTTGTCGAGGCGCGCTACGGGCGTGCCATCATGCACGCGGTCGCCTTCCTTCACTAAGACGCTCTTCAGAATGCTCGGGCTTTTTACTCCGAGGTCGATCAAAGGAGCGGATACCTCCGCTTTGTCGGTAAAGATCCTGTTCTGCAGGACCAGAAAATAATACGCGCTCATGGCAGCTCCAAGAACGATGGCTACGAGAATTATCGTCTCAATAACGCGGCGCGATTTAATCCTGTCGACAAAACGCTTTTCCGTTTTAACCGCATTCTCTTTTTGAGGTCGCCCCTCTTTTTCTTCTGCGGCCATTTCCATTAATCAGAAAATTAATAATTACACATTTTATTGAAAACAGCTATGGCTGAACAGTTCGGACGCGGCTAATGTCGGCCCTCTTCCCAAATTTATATAAAAATGGTATATTGTGCGCCATTATCGATAGCCCTTATTTTGGGGTTAATCGATAATTTTTTTTATGGCATCAACTAGACAAATCGTCCTAAACCCGCCCATAAGACGTCTCCGGAAACCCAGATCCGAACCAATTAGAGATTGGTCTTTCGGCTTCTTATCGGGTCATCGCCTGATGGTTGTGTTCTATATGTTCGTAGGCATGACTGCACTTTTTGCGCTGCAGTCCTGGCTTTGGCCGCAGAGCCGTGCGCCACACACGATCTGGGAAAGTATTTGGTCATGGGGCGCTCTATTGTGGCTCGGCGCCGCAATCCCGGGTACCTGCGGGCTTATCGGTATGCTCATGTACCGGCATCCGGAACATCTTGATACGGTGTCGCCGATCAATAATCTCGTTTCGCTCCGCATCGTTTCCCGCGGAACCAATGTCAGGGCCTTGACTGGTACGATACGGCGATGCCAAAGGGAAATGCAAAAAACTCCTCTATTTCCATATATCATTGAGGTCGTCATTGATACAAAAAATATCAAACTACCCACTCCAAATAATGATCTGCGCTACATCAATGTGCCGCGCAAGTACCAAACCGAAAATGAATCGCTATACAAAGCGCGTGCGCTGCAGTATGCCGTGGAGCATTCACCACTTCCGGACAACGCGTGGATCGTTCACCTTGACGAGGAAACGCAGATTACTTCTTCCGGCATTAAAGGCATCTGCGCCATGATTCGAGAGGAAGAAACATCGGGCGCGTTGCGGATCGGTCAAGGGGCTATTCTCTATCACCGCACATGGGCTAAACATCCGTTCTTGACGCTTGCCGACAATGTAAGAACGGGTGATGACTTCGCGCGATTCCATTTCGAGCATCGGCTTGGCCTGACTATCTTCGGTTTGCACGGATCGTACATAGTGGTGCGCAATGACGTTGAAAAATCTACGGGGTTTGATTTTGGTCCGGAGGGTTCGATCACCGAAGACGCTTTTTGGGCGCTCGTCTGCATGGAAAAGGGATATCGATGCCGCTGGGTAGATGGCTACCTCGAAGAACAATCGACGCAATCCATCGCAGATTTCGTGAAACAGCGTCGGCGGTGGTTCCAGGGCTTGGCGAAAGTATCCATCCACGCGCCCGTGAAGTTTCGCTGGCGCTTGTGCTTGGGATTAAACACTATTTTGTGGGCTATTGCGCCGTTTGCCGCTCTTTACACCATTGCCCATTTCTTTTTCGGCTTCTCGTCGGAGCTCTGGATCAGGTTGCTGGCTAATTATTCATTCGCTTCATTCGGCGTGCTCTATATGGTGGGGTTGAGAGCGAATCTCGACGAGTACGGGATAAAAAATTTGTGGCATCGGCTGGCCTGGTATATCGCCCAGATTGCGCTACTGCCATTTTTCAGTCTACTTGAAAGCACGGGGGTACTCGCCGCCCTCTTTCGACCAGTGGCCGGATTTCATGTGGTAAAAAAATAAAAACAGCTGGGGCGCCGTTTTCCGCCATAGTCTTAACATTAGCCGCTGTTCGGGGTAAACTAATACAAATGCCGCAAAGTGATAAAATAAAAATATGAACAATAATAAATTAGTTAATTGGGTATTACGTACCGCAATCGCAGGAACATTCATTGGCCACGGCCTACTTGCGATAGGCGGCAAAGCTGACTGGATAAGTTGGTTTGCAAAATTCGGAGTTGCCGACCCAATACTTGCAAAGCAACTATTGCTCGGCATAGGCATTATCGACGTTATTGCCGCGATCATAATGTTTTTCCGACCGTTCCCAGCAATACTTTTGGGAGCAACGCTCTGGGCATTTTGGACCGCGCTTCTCCGACCGATCGTAGGCGTGGGCTGGTTGGATTTTGTTGAGCGTTCGGCAAACTGGGGAGCACCATTGGCGTTACTGTTTCTAATTGGCTGGCCAAGAACAGTTAAAGAGTGGTTTACGTCACACCATGAGTAGTATACAAATTCCTGAACCCAAAATATCCCGGTTGATTTTTTCAGACACCAGAATTTCCTGGTTTTGGCTTGCGGCCCGATTATATGTCGGCTACGAGTGGATTATGGCTGGGTGGGGAAAGTTCAATAGTCCCGCTTGGATCGGTGATAAGGCAGGTACAGCCATTCAGGGATTCTTCTCGGGGGCGCTCGCGAAAACTGCCGGTCCGCATCCGGACGTATCAGCATGGTACGCGTACTTTTTGAACAACGTTGCGCTTCCTCATCCGATTTTTTTCTCCCACCTCATTACTTTCGGAGAGCTGGCGGTAGGCACGGGCCTGATCTTGGGCATCTTCACCGGCATCGCGGCATTCTTCGGCGCGTTTATGAATCTCAATTTCCTTTTTGCCGGAACGGTGAGCGTGAATCCGCTGCTCTTTTTGCTCCAGCTGTTTTTGATCCTCGCCTGGCGCAATGGTGGGTGGCTGGGCATTGACCGTTGGCTCCTGCCGCGACTCGGCGTTCCATGGCAACCGGGCACAATATTTCAAGACCGCAATATACCCACCCAAACTTAAATTCTGTGAAAGGATACATAGCAAACATCGCAGAACTTTCTTTGGAGAACGAAAACTTCCGCAAAGTTTAGAAAAAGAAAAATTCGAAAGAATCTAATCGCTTAATTGAACTAATAATTTTTTTATTGATTTCTCATAGTAGATTCAGTTCGAATCCTAGCGGGGTAATTATTTTTTTCTATTAGGTTAACCCCTTCGTTCCTTCTTTTTTCTGCATGCCTGAAATCGGGATGGTGACAAAAAATGTCGTGCCTGGGTTTTCTTCCTTGCCCGCCGTAGCTTCTCGCGTGGAGGCGGGGGACATAAAAGAAATATTACCGCCGGATTGTTCGAGAATGGATCTTACGACATAAAGACCAAGGCCGGTGCCTTCAATCTGTTTTGTTTGCACATTATCGCCGCGGAAAAACTTGGTGAACATTTTCGACTGTTGTTCTTTTGGAATGCCGAAGCCGGTATCGGAAATTGCAATAAGAATATTCTGCTCCTTTCGCTCGATTTTTATGGCGATTTTCCCTCCGTCCGGCGTATACTTTATCGCATTAGAAAGGAGGTTCCTGAAGATGGCCCCGGTGAGCTTCGGGTCTACGTTCACCGACGGTATATCCTTGGCGTATTGTTTCTCAAGCTGTAATTTCTTTTCTTGAATCTGCGGCAGCATTTCCTGCGCCACTTCATCAGCCAGATCGGGAAGATAAGCGGGCTCCGGCGCAATGGCCAAAGATCCGGATTCTATCTTCGATATATTGAGCATAGCATTGACCAAAAGATGCAATCGTTCCGTGGTTTGCTGGATTTTCATGAGAGAATCTTTTTGTTCCGCAGTGAGCGGCCCTTGATTCCCTTGAAACAGCAGTTCCATGTAGCCCTTGATGATGCCGACGGGCGTACGAAGCTGGTGCGTGGCGAGAGACGCAAATTCCTTCCGTGATTCTTCAAGTTTATATTCTTTCGAGACATCCCTAAACACAATAATCGCTCCTGCCACTTTTCCATCCTTGTCAAAAACCGGTGCCGCGCTATCACC
>CAYZZK010000071.1:0-4657 GCA_964483045.1 uncultured Candidatus Saccharibacteria bacterium | reverse complement strand
TGAGTAAATCCGAATCCTTGGAGAACCCGCGACGCTTCTTTGTCTGGCGTGCAGCCCATAAGACTTCCGCCCGTCACCGAGACTACTGAATATTTCATTGCGCTCATAATCCATCCTTTCTAAGTGTTGTTGTGTTCTCATATTTTGTTACCAATGAGCTTGCTTACACTATATCTTTCGCGGAAATTCATGTCAAAAAATTCAACTGGAATTTTGTCGCGGGCAAGAGGCGTAGGAAAATAGAAAATTTAAGCGGGCACGAGACTATTTCCAAGCAGTTTGTAACGGAGCTTTTGTTTCGCGCCCGACTCGTCCTGTAATTCGATGTTAAACACCCCTGATTCGATTCGGTGGGAATCAATAATAAGATTTTTGGGCAGAGGATAGTCGGCAATATTAAAAAGTATCCCGCCCTGGTTTAGGAGTGCAGCCAGGACATAGCTCGCCGCGCCTTCGGCGGATATGTTTTGTACCACGACCATCGCATCATCGAGTCCGTCTAAATTCAAGTCACCGAAAGACGTGTATTCTTCGAGAAGCTGTATTCCGTTTCCCGTACGAACCCTTGCCCCCGCGCTATCCAGATAAAACGAATTGCGAAGGCGGGAAATATTCGGCCAGATGTTCGTGCTCGGCACTTCGGGCGTGGACGGTTGCGGGGCAAGCATTTGCGTTCCCAGTTGCACGGTATGCGAAGCGGCGGAGATGAGCTGCGCAGTGAGTGCGGGCGAGAGTTCGCTTTGGTGAGTTTGCGCCGCGAGGAGAAGCGCCGCTGTGGCTTGGAGAAGTTGCAGTACGATCGTGTTCATAGTATCTAATGATAGTTGATTATCATGCTGGGGGAAAGAAGCTTATGTGGCTGTGATGTTATGCTGTCGTTCGGAGTTCTCTTTCTGCTCTGGGCATTAAAAAACCTCTTGAACCTTTTTGAGCAGTTCTTTTGTAAATGCGAGATTCCCCACGCTCATGCGAACATGCGACGGCAATTCCTTGAAGAATGGATAACGGACAAAAATTCCGTTCGCCTCCAATTTCTTTTGAACCGTACGCGGAGCCATGCGCGCGTGTTTCAAGAGTATGATTCCTGCCGGAGTGGAAACCACCTCGAACCCGTATTTCGGAAGTTCGCGCGCGAGCAGTTTCGTTGACGCTCGGACTTCGCGAGCATATCGATGCGCGTAGGAGACATCACGGAGCGCCGCGATGCCGGCAATATGCGATAAAACATTTACGTTGTAGAGCCCGATGATTTTAGAAATGCTTTCTATGATTTCTTTGCGTGCGACCAGAAAGCCGAGCCGCAGCCCCGCGAGCATAAACGTTTTGGAAAGCGTGCGCGTGATCACGACATTGTCGAACCGGCGCACGAGGCCTATCGAGGTTTCGCCGTAATATTCGTGGTATGCCTCATCGACGATGACGAGCGCGTGCTTATTTTTTCTGACGATCTGTTCGATGTCTTTTTCTTTATAGCAAGTGATATAAGGGTTCACGAGATAGATCATTTTCGTCTTGCGGGTGATCTTCTTTTGTATTGCTCGGACAGTCGGGCCGGAATATATATCGTACGGCACTTCAACGATTTTTGCGCCTCGAGATATCGGCCAGCAAAAAAAAGGCGAAAACGTGGGCGTTGGCGTAACCACTTCGTCGCCTTCTTTTAGGTAGGTATTGGCAAGGAATTCCAATGCCTGTTCGGAGCCGTTCGTCGGCAGAATGTGCTCGGGCTTCGCGCGGACATAGCGCGCGATTTCGTCCCGTAGCTCGTCTGCCGTGGGATTCGGATACCAGTTCAGATTATTTTTTTCTTTGAGGAATGCGGCGATTGCCGTAAGCACTTTGGGGGATGGGGGAATGACCGCTTCGTTCGAATCGAGCTTGAAGACGCCTTTTTTCGATCGCATGGCGTTAAGAAACTTTATCGAATGCGCGCGGGGAGGAAGTACGATTTTTCGGAGATAGCTGTTCGGCTGGATCATGGGTGAAGTTGTATTTATTTAACCATTGTTGACGGAAACAAAAAAGCCCGCCTGGTCTTTCCATGGCGGGCGATTGTTGATTGTTGCTTTTGCTGTGCGGTTCAGTCGCTGTCGGGAGCTCCGCTGGTAGCGGCTACGGGTTTCTCGGTTGCTGGCGTCGCAGGAGGGGGTAGTGCAGTGGTTTCAGCCGCGGCGGGGGTCCCGGGATCTTTGCCTGCCGCTGGACTTGTTGAGTTGTCCCGATGGCGCCCTTGGTTAATCACTTCTCGATGGAACTCCTGCCAATCCTCGACGTTGTTCAGGTCCACAGCGCCGTGGCCGATAGCGCTTTCCTCCGAAATGCCGACGGCAGCCAGAATGTTTTGGCGCGTTTGGTCATCGTGATTGTATCCGGTGATGGCGCGATTGCTCTTATCGATAGTGGCCTTGTCGATCCGCGCGTCCGGCTGCTGCTTCACCCAGGCCTCAAACTGCGGATAGGTGGGAAGGGTTTTATTGACGAACTCCCTTACTGTGACCGGATCGAGTCCCAATGCGTTGATCACCATCGTATCGTATCCTTGGCCGATGCCCGGATAGCCGTCGGCGAGTTGGTTCGTGGCTTCAAGCGAGAGTTTCTGCCAGAGCCGAGGGAGATGGAGCACGCCGAGCGGCCCTGCCACTCCGGAGCTGATGAGCGGTACATATTTTGCCATAACTGACTTTCTGTTTTTGAATTCCTCATATCGGAAGGACTTCGGATAATGTTATTTCAATACTCTGAATGCGAAGCGTCCGGTATCCGTCTCGCACTTGCCCCGTAACCAGAAACGCTGGTCCCGGGGTTTGCCAGGGTTGACTGTATCAGGGCTAAATCCTTGAGTCAAGAATCGCGAAAGCCAGTGAATTCTCAAGTGCTTGTGCCCGCATGGATTTGCAGTTTTATTTATCTAAATTGGTATGCGATAATGCGGGAATGTATAAAAGAATACTTTTAAAGCTTTCCGGGGAGCAATTTTCCGGAAAAAGTGCTTTCGGTATCGATACCAAGTTTATCGACGGACTTGCCAAAGAAATTCACGAGGTAGTTAAGAAAACCGGCACGCAGATCGTGATTGTCGTGGGCGGCGGAAATTTTGTCCGCGGAGCGGCGCTCGCGGCGAGCGAGAAAATGATAGAGCGCGCGACGGCGGACTATATGGGGATGCTCGCCACGCTCTTAAATGGCATGGCGCTGGTGGATATTTTGGAACACTATGGCCAGCCGGCCCGGCTCCAGTCCCGGATTTTGATTGCGAGCGTCGCGGAACAGTACATTCGGAGGCGAGCGATCCGGCATCTGGAGAAGGGGCGGGTTGTGATTATCGGCGGAGGAACCGGAAACCCGTTTGTGACGACCGATACCGCCGCCGTCTCCGCCGCGCTTGAGCTCGATTGCGAAATTGTGCTCAAGGCCACGAAGGTGGACGGCGTGTATACGAAGGATCCCAAAAAGTATGCGGAGGTCAAAAAGATCAAAAAAATTTCTCACCTAGATGCGATAAAAAACCAACATATTAACATCATGGATAATGCGGCTATCTCTCTTGCGATGGATCATCATCTTCCGATACGCGTGTTCGATTTGCTGACGAAGGGGAATATACAGCGGATCGTAAATGGTGGGGACGTCGGGACGCTCGTCTCGAAATAAAATTTTTCGCGGCCTCCCTCCGCTCCGGTTCGGGCGTTGACGAAATGAGGACGAAATGAGGATGTGTATAAAAACGAGACTGCCCGCTTCGCCGCGCGGTCTTTATTTTTCCGGCGATTTCGGCAAAGAAAATGCCCCGATGCGGGGCGTTTTCTTTCTCTTTTTGTATTTATTAACTAACAGCACTTACACCGACTTTCGCCTAGTTTTGTAAGTCCGCCTATGATCACGAGTATCGGCCAGATCATCTCAACCGCTTGGGAAGTCAAAACGTTGAAGGCGCCCAAAAGAAAATCCACTCCGAGAAGAACCAAGAGAACCGGGATCACCTTATGGTGCGGGCACGGGCAAGTTTTTCCTTGCATCGGTGTTTGGTCCATGAAAAAGTAATTTATAATTTTTCGGCCTTTGCTCCAGTATACCATACTCGAAATTATCGGTTCGACATTTTGCGCGCAAAAAGAGCCGCCCTTTTTTTGGGGCGGCTCGTGAGCTCATTGTTTACAGATTGGCTGCAGCTTTTTCGATCGCGATGACCGTGAACTCTTCAGCGCCGGTGAATGCGGAGAGTTTTTTGCACATTTCCATAACTTCGGTTTTGGCGCTTTCTTCATCAATCGCATCCAGGGAAATAAGAAAGCATTTGCCTATTCTGACTCCCGATACGGAAGGGAAATTCAGTTTGTGCAGTGTGAGCGTCATATGGGTGTCCGCGCGTTTACTCGAAGTTTTATGGAAGACGTGAATTGTTGCGTTGAATTTCGGCATGGCAGAATATTTTTCAATTTATTGTTGACAATGTTCGTGTTTGGAGTATAGAAAACGCCGTGGGCATCGTCAAATAATATTTTGCGTTCCGCGCTCTGCCGATTTACTTTTGGAGCCGCTTTAGTGTAGGTTATGAGTAGTTGGTCTGTTGTTTGACAACAGAAAATGCAGAAACTCTTAACGATAGAATGAGAAAGATTGACCGTATGGAAAAAATGATTAGAAGGTGCGACGAATT
>CAYZZK010000070.1:0-4729 GCA_964483045.1 uncultured Candidatus Saccharibacteria bacterium | reverse complement strand
TCACCGTTCATATCTTAACGAATATTCGAACGGTGAGTTGCCGCACAACGAGCGGCTCGAATATTTGGGAGATGCGGTGCTCGAGCTTGTGATAACGCACGAGCTTTTTAAGAAATTTCCCGAATTTGCGGAAGGGCAGCTTACGGTTTTGCGGGCGGCGCTTGTGAACGCCCAAACGCTTTCTAAGATCGCCGAGCATATCGGGCTCGGGGACTTTATGCGCATGTCGCGCGGCGAGCGGAAAGACACTGGCAAGGCGCGCGAGGTGATCTTGGCGAATGCAATTGAAGCGGTGATCGGCGCCATATATATCGACCAGGGCATCGATGCGTCCAAGAAATTTATCATGGAGTTTATCTGGACGCATCTCGACGAGATTCTGAAAAACAAGAGCTATAAAGATTCGAAAAGCGAGCTTCAGGAGATTATTCAGGAACGACTCAAGATCACTCCGACGTACCGGGTAACCGAAGAATCCGGCCCTGCGCATAAAAAAACATTTAAGGTGGGCGTGTATTTCGGCGACAAGTTCATTGCCGACGGCATGGGCGCTTCGAAGCAGGAAGCGGAAGTGGAGGCGGCGAAGAATGCGCTGATACAGTACAAATGATTTGTAACCAACGACGCATGACGATGGAACAACAGGGAACATCCTGCAGAATTATAGAAATTAGAAGTAGAGTTTCAGTACAATGGCGCATTTTTTGAAACGGCTGGAATTGAACGGCTTTAAATCATTCGCGCAAAAGACGACGCTGGAGTTTCCGGCCGGTATCACCGCCATCGTCGGACCGAACGGGTCCGGGAAATCGAATGTGGTGGACGCGATCCGATGGCTGCTTGGGGAGCGCGAAGCGAAGAGTTTACGGGGCGCCAAAGTAGAAGATCTTATTTTTGCCGGCACGCCGAAGCGCGCGCGGATGGGCCAGGCGCAGGCGAGTTTGCATTTTGAAAACGGCAATAAATTCTTTCCGGTTGAAGCGGCCGAAGTCGTGGTGACTCGGCAGGTTTCGCGGGACGGAGCAAGCGGTTACTTTTTGAACAAGTCGGAAATTTTACTCCGCGACTTGATTGATTTTTTTGCCGCCGCCCGGCTGGGGAGCAGAGGGCTTATCGTGATTACGCAGGGAAACAGCGACATATTTATACGATCGAATCCTTCCGATCGTCGGGAAATGATCGAAGAAATTCTGGGCCTCCGCGAGTATCAGATCAAAAAAGCAGATGCCGAGCGACGCTTAAAAAACAGCCAAGTAAACCTCGACAAAGCGGGGGCATTGATCGAGGAAATTCTGCCGCATCTCCGATCGCTCAAACGCCAAACATCCCGGTGGGAAAAACGGGGCGCGCTTGAAGAGGAACTCAAAACGCTCGAAAATCATTTTTTCGGCGCGCAGCTCGGTTCAATACGCCAAGAAATGAATGCGGTGCGGGCGCAGATCGACGGAAAACAAGCAGAATTGAAAGAATTCGAGAAGGAAAAGCTTACGGCACTCCAGCACCAGGAAAAAATCGAGGCAAATCATCCCGAAGAGCGGAAGCGCGTGGCAAACATCAGGGAGGAAATCAGGCGGCTCCTCGAAAATCGAAGCGCGATCGAAAAGGAACTGGGCCGGATCGAGGCCCAGCTCGAACTGGCCGGGAAAACCAGCAAGAAAACGGAACAGTCCGCGGAGAAAATGTCGCAATTGCTCGAAGAAGTGCGCGACCGGCTAGAGGTGGCGATGGAGCATGAGATCGACGATATGCGCGAGGCGATTGAGGCGATAATCAAGGATGTAGACACTTTTTTCGAATCCGACAGCGAAGCGCCGGAAGAGCCGGATTTTTCCGCCATACAAACACAGTGCAAAGAGATGAACAAAGATTTGGGGCGCGTGAAGGACGAGCTCGTCGCGTTGCGCGACGAGGAAAAAAAACTCGAAACCCACCAGGAGGATTTTTACGCGGAGTTCAAGCAGGCCGTGGCGAGAGTGGAGGCGGCACGGAAAAAAATCGAAGCATGGGAACATCAGAATAGGGAACATGCGTTCGAAAAGCAGAGACTGGAGTTGCGAGAAGAGGAACTGGTCCGCCAGATGGTGCAAGCGGGCAGAGACCCCAAAGATTTTGAAGGAGTTTCTTCTCCCCGGGCGGCAGAGCACGATTTTTCCGAAACTGAGCGGAGAATTTTCAAATTGCGCGGGGACCTTGCAAGTATCGGAGAAATAGATCAAGCGTTGGTAAAAGAAGCGACCGAAACGGAAACTCGATACGAGTTCTTAAAAAAGGAATCGGAGGATCTTGGCAAGGCCGTTATCGATTTGAGGGAGCTCGCCCGCGATTTGAACGAAAAAATAAAATCGGAGTTCGAAGAAGCGATCGTAAAAATCAACACGGAATTTACCAGATTTTTCGAGTTGATGTTCGGCGGAGGCCACGCAAAACTCCGCGTGATAAAGCCAGCGCCGCACGCACCGGCGGCGGAGGGCGAAGAAGCGCCGGCGGCAGAGGGAATTTCGGAACTGGAGCTGGACGCGCATGAAGGTGGGGTTGAAATCGATTTCAAGCTCCCGCGAAAGAAGGTAAACTCCCTGGATGCGCTCTCCGGCGGCGAACGGAGTTTGGTTGGAATCGCTGCGCTCTTCGCGCTTATTTCCGTAAGTCCGCCGCCATTTTTGGTTTTGGACGAAGTAGATGCGGCGCTCGACGAACGGAATTCCAGACGGTTTTCGGAAATGCTCAAGGAATTTTCAAGAACAACCCAGTTTATTGTGGTCACTCATAACCGGACTACCATGGAGGCGGCTTCTATTTTATATGGCGTAACTTTAAATGAGGATGGGACATCGAAAATTCTTTCGATGAAGTTTGAGGGATAAGGGGGCCAACAGCAGGACTTTTTGGAGCCGGATATTTTTCCTGCTGTAAAAATTCCTCTGCCTCGCGCCGCCGCGCTTCCGGATACTCCAAAAAGTCTTACTGTTGGCCGAAAGGAATAGGTGAGGTAGAATAACTTCGATGATAGGTGATTACAAGCCACAATCGCGCCGCTGGAATATTTTTCTTTCGAGCGTGTTTTTCGTGCTCGGATTTTCAGTCGTATTTTCGATTGTCGGGGTGCTCCTGCAAACCGCGCTCGCAGGAGCTTCGGGAATCGTAAAGGAATGGCTGGGAAGAATCGGCGGAATAATTATCATCGCGTTCGGCCTTTTTCTGGTCGGATTGTTTACGCCTTCGTTTCTCCAGCGCGAGCACAAATTTGAAGTCAGCGGACGGTTTAAGTCGCACTACGTTATCTCGTTCGTTTTCGGGGCCGCGTTTGCCGTCGGCTGGACGCCGTGCGTATCCGCCGCGCTTGGAGCAATACTCGTGCTCGCGGCGACGTCGCCCTCGAGCGCATTTCTGCTGCTTTTTGCGTATACGCTTGGAATCGGATTGCCTTTTCTGCTGGTTGGGTTTTTCACCGAGCAGGCGCAATCCCTGATCCGCAAGATGGGAAAATGGCTGCTTTATATTCAATATGTTTTTGGCGCGGTGCTTATCGCACTCGGGATTTTCGTGTTCGTCGGGCAGCTCAACCGAGTGGCGAATTTGCAATTTCTTTCAGACTTTTTGACGAAACTTAATCTGGTTTCCGGCGCGGGCGGGGATATTGAATCGCTCAATGTTGTAAATATTCTGGTCGCGTTTTTCGCGGGGCTCGGCTCATTTTTGAGCCCTTGTATCTTGCCGCTTGTACCGGGGTTTTTGTCGTACCTCGCGTCAACGTCGGTCAAACACTCAAACGAATAAATATATGACACGAAAAAACATTGTTCTCGTGGCGGTTTTGATCATTATTATCGGGTCGATTTTTTATCTGCAGTCACAGAAGGCGGGAAATTCAGGGCCGGTGGTGCGGAAGGAGCTTGTGTCGGGGACATCAGAGACGACAGAGACGCTTGGGACATTAAAAACCACTTCGACTGCATCCACTACCGTTCCGACGGTCTCGCCCCGAGCGGCGATCATTAAGGAAAAAGCCGGAAAGTACTCTCCGGCGGTGGAACTCGCAGGGCCAACGGGATTTATAAATACGGATGCCTTCAACCTCGCTTCGCTTGTCGGCAAAAAAGTAATTCTCATAGATTTTTGGACGTATAGCTGCATTAATTGCATTCGGACCCTACCGTATTTGAATAGTTGGTATGAGAAATATAAGGATAAAGGATTCGTAATCGTCGGCGTTCATTCGCCGGAGTTCGACTTTGAAAAGAAATATGAAAATGTGCTTGCGGCGGTGAAGAAATTTGGAATCAAATATCCCGTCGTGCTGGACAGCAATCATGCCACGTGGGACGCATACGGCAATCAGTATTGGCCTGCCGAATATCTGATCGATATAGACGGATTCGTTGTCCACCACTCGATAGGCGAGGGAAGGTACGATGAAACCGAGCTCGAAATACAAAAAGCGCTCGCGGAGCGAATGACGGCGGTAGGGGAGCCGGGCGCGATTCCACCCGGCCTCTCAAATCCGGAGGGCGCGGCAGGCGTGAACAATTCCGAGCTCGGCAGCCCAGAAGTATATTTCGGCGCCGCGCGAAATGAGCTTTTGGGCAACGGAATCCAGGGGTCCGCAGGTACGCAAACTTTCGAAGATCCTAAGGACATTCAGCTCAATACATTATATTTTGCCGGTACGTGGAATTTTACCGATCAATTTGTGGAGAATGCGAGCGCGGGCGCGAAAATCATATTCCGTTAT
>CAYZZK010000069.1:0-4794 GCA_964483045.1 uncultured Candidatus Saccharibacteria bacterium | reverse complement strand
GAGGAAGTGGGAAAAGCGTTCGGCGTCACTCGCGAACGCATCCGCCAGATCGAGGCAAAAGCGCTCGAGAAAATTCGGGATCACGACAAGTCCAATGCGCTGGCGGGGTTTGAGAATTTGGCGTAGTACGCTGCCTTTCTTGACTTCATAATTGAATAATAGTAGACTATGACGTTGCCAATAAAAAATTGGCAATCTTTGCCACAGAGTTGTGGTGATTGTATCTTAACAAAGGAATATCTCTATGCAAACGACAGAAAAACCAACAAAACGTCCGTTCCATGAAACAATCGTGGATGCAATTTATCACATCGATTCCAGTGTGGATTTCGCAGTCTTGGCGCCGCTTATCAAAGCGACGAAAATCCCAAAGGGACATGATGAGATAATCGCGGCATGGAATGATCGATCGAATTTATTGGGTCACGCAGGAAAAGACCTCTTTGGCGTAGTGGCTGATCTTCGTAAACAGAAACAGGAGGCTACGGCTAAAGAGACTGCAAAAACTGAGGCGAAGTGAGTTTCTACTCCTCTCATTGGGCGCACGTTCCTACCATGTACGGCGCCCTTTTTGTTTCGTCAATCCGATGATAAACTAAGTTTTATATGACTTCCAGTGAAATCCGGCAAAAGTTCCTCTCCTTTTTTAAAGAAAGGAATCATACAATCGTGCCGTCGTCGTCATTAATCCCGGATGATCCATCGGTACTTTTGACTACTGCTGGCATGCAGCAATTCAAAAAATATTACACGGGCGAGGCCGATCCGATGAAGGATTTTGGATCGAAGAGTACTGCCTCGTGCCAAAAATCATTTCGGACCTCCGATATTGATGAAGTGGGAGACGAATCACATCTCACGTTTTTCGAAATGCTGGGGAACTTCAGCTTCGGTGGATATTTCAAAGAGAAAGCGATTCAATACGCCTATGAATTTATTGTAAAAGAGATGGGACTCAAGATTTCATATGTAACCGTGTTTGAAGGCAAGGCAGATATCGGTGTTCCGAAAGACACCGAATCGCGTGATATTTGGAAATCGCTCGATCCAAAGCTCGAAGTTCGAGAGGAGGGGATGGAAGACGTATTTTGGGGACCGACCGGTTCTTCGGGGCCATGCGGCCCAACGACGGAGGTATATTGCAAAAACGCTTCCGGGCAGGATATCGAGATTTGGAACATCGTGTTCAATCAATATTTTTATCCCGGTTCGCGAGAGGAGCTGAATTCAGGCGCCACGGGCAAAAAACTAGAGCAGCTAAAAACACCCGGCGTGGATACGGGTATGGGCCTTGAGCGGCTCGTAATGTGCGTGCAGAATGCGCCGACGATTTTTGATACGGATTTGTTTGCACCGATTGTTGAAAAAATGCCCGCGGAGGCGAGTGAAAGGGAAAAAAGAATTTTCGCTGATCATGGCCGCGCGGTCGCGTTTCTTATTTCAGACGGCGTGCGTCCTTCAAACAAAGGGACTGGATATATTTTGCGGCGGCTTATGCGCCGGATGATCGTGCGCGAGCATCTCGCAAATAAAGACCATGCAGCGACGTTGTCCGGACACGATATTCTCAAAGCCGTCATTGAAAAATACAAAGAGTTTTATAAGAATCTTAATTACGAAGGTATCATCGATGCATGGTGGGATGAATCAAATAAATTTTCGAAAACTCTGGAAAAAGGGTTACGGGAAATTGATAGGTTATCCGGTATTGACGCTGCAGCTGCTTTTAACCTTTATGAAAGTTTGGGGTTGCCATATGAAGTCATTAAAGATTATGGTGGATCGAAAAGCGAAAAATTGCGGCGGAGGGATTTCGATAAAGAGTTTGCGAAGCACCAGGAAATCTCCCGCGCCGGACAGGAAAAGAAATTCGGCGGGCACGGCTTAATTCTCGATACGGGGGAGGTGAAAGCGGGCAATGACGAAGAGTTCCAAAAAGCCCTGAAACTCCATACAACGACGCATTTGCTCCAGCGTGCGTTGCGTGAGGTGCTCGGGAGTGAGGTCCATCAAATGGGATCTGACGTGACTGCCGAGCGGACACGGTTTGATTTCTCATTCCCGCGAAAGCTCGCGCCGGACGAAATCAAAAAAGTGGAAAGTTTGATGAATGAGAAAATAAAAGAAGATCTGCCGGTTAACTTTGTCGAGTTGCCGAAAACTGAAGCCGAAAAAGTCGGCGCACTTTTCTTTTTCAAAGAAAAATATCCGGAAAAAGTGAAGGTCTATTACATCGGCAAAGATTTGAAATCCGCATGGAGCAAGGAATTCTGTGGTGGGCCGCATGTAAAACATACCGGCGAAATCGGAAAAATCAGGATTGCGAAAGAAGAAGCTGTTTCCGCCGGCGTGCGAAGGATTCGAGCGGTACTTTCTTGATAGGGGCGCGAGCGATACAAAAGATTATTGACATGCAATATCTCTATAGTAGAGTTAAAGCACAGGTAGTATCTCTAGGGGAGAGGAACTGCTAAGAAAGAAGAGACGAGGCAGTTTTTTGTCATGGGTGTCGAAAAATTTAGCGGGAAAGCGAGACTTGACATTTTATATATTTAGTAGTATTCTTAAAGTCCAAAAAGGTCATATGGCATAAGCTTTAAAAGTCCAATCGCATACAATAAAGCAAATATCCTAATGAAGAATAGACCGAAAAAGGCGAAGAAGCAGAGTGTCGAGAAAATGAATATAGGGAGAGTGTGTGCCGTAACTACCATCCTTATGCTTGCGATGGAAATCGTCACGCCGGGAATTACCGCGGCAGGCAATAATTTAAGCATCGCGATTACGAGCATCTCGGACCCGTTCAGCGGGATTCATAATCCGCCCTATAATTTCAGCTGCAACGCCAATCCGCTTTTTAACCCAATAACCATTTCCGGGAGCGGTACGGGACACGGGAAGGTTGATCAATACCATGTTCTTGTTAACTGGGGAGATGGGAATGTGACGGACAATGTTGCAACGTTTACTCCTCCCACGGGAAATGCCGATTTCAGTTTTGTTTTCGGGCCGCTGTCGCACACATATGGAGTTTCGGGCTCTTTCACGATCATATCGCAACTGTATCATATAAATCCCCAAGGGAATGATCATGAGGCGGATACCCAGGTTTCGGTTACAACCTGTGTCCATGTGCCTCCGCCCACGCAGGGATCTTTAATCGTGCACAAAGTTGTAATAAACGATGACGGCGGCACCGCAATCGCTTCAGACTATGCGCTGCGGGTCGGCACTACTCCGGTTATAAACGGCGAGGTCAAGGATTTTCCTGTCGGCACGTACGTTGTTTCTGAATCCGGCCCCGGCGGCTATACCGCGAGTTTCTCCGGCAACTGCGATTCGGTAGGGAATATCACGATTGCCGCGGATACCGTATACACGTGCACGATTACTAACAATGATAATCCGGTCGCAGCCAATCAGCCGCCGACACTTGTTCTGCCTTTTGCGGCAACCACAACGGACGAGCTTTCGCTGATTTCTTTTACTGCAAGCTCAAGCGATCCGGAGGGTAACCCGGTGACTTTTTCGCTTTCTGGGGCTCCCGCGGGCGCGATAATCGCCTCTGGCACGGGCATTTTTAGCTGGACGCCGACCGAAGCGCAAGGCCCGGGCGTATATCACCTCACCGTATCGGTTACCGATGGCGTGACGCTCGTTTCGCAGCCGGTAGATATTACGGTGAACGAAGTGAATCAGGCGCCGGTTGCCTCGGGCAGTTCGGTTTCGACGCATCAGAATACTTCCAAAGCAATCACGCTCATTGCGGCCGACGCCGATATCCCCCTGCAGCCGCTGACGTTCTCCGTTGTCACGCCGACAGCCCATGGCACAGCCACAATTTCCGGCAATCAGGCCGTTTACACTCCCGATGAAATTTATGCCGGCCCCGACTTTTTTACATTTAAAGCAAGCGACGGCATTGCGGAAAGCAACACGGCGACAATCAATATTTCGGTCAGCAATAATGCGCCTTCCATTTCTCCTATTCCCAACCAGATCGCGACGGAACTCGTACAACTCTCCCTGGCCTCAACTGCTTCCGATCCCGACGGCGATGTCCTCACATTTTCGCTTGGAGGTGCGGCACCTTCGGGCACCTCCATTGATTCGAGCACCGGAGTTTTTACGTGGACTCCCGACGAATCACAGGGCCCCGGCACATACGGAATAACGATCATCGTATCGGACGGTGCCGCATCGGATTCCGCGAGTTTCATGGTTGATGTGTCCGAAGCGAATGTCGCTCCGGTGGCTTCAAATAGTTCCACGACAACGAACGAGGATACAAGCGCCGCCGTGTCCCTTTCGGCAACCGACAGCGACATACCAGCGCAAGTATTAACTTTCTCTATTGTGACGCCTCCTGCGAATGGCGCTCTTGGCCCGATCTCCGGCAATCAAGTGACCTATACTCCAGATCCGAACTATGCCGGCCCCGACTCTTTTACATTTAAAGCCAGCGACGGCGTTGCGGAAAGCAACACGGCCACCGCGAACATAACGGTGAATCCCGTAAACGATCCGCCCACAATCTCTCTGAATGGCAGCAATCCTATGAATCTTTTCCTTGGCGACACTTTTGTCGATCCGGGGGCGATTGCATCTGATACCGAAGACGGAGTGCTTACGCCCTCGATATCGGTATCCGGCACGGTGGATACGAATGCGACCGGCACATACTCCCGGATCTATTCCGTGACCGACAGCGGCGGGCTTACGGCCTCGACAACCCGATCAGTTATCGTGAGTGCGGTTTCGGTTGAAAACAGTCTTTCGCTCTGCACTGACTCA
>CAYZZK010000068.1:0-4797 GCA_964483045.1 uncultured Candidatus Saccharibacteria bacterium | reverse complement strand
CCACACGTGAGAGGGCGGCCATCAAAATCTTACCAACGCAGATAAGGCCAATTAAGTTTGAGTTGATATCGCCGAGACGACCTTTTGCGAGGTTTATCAAAAGGATTTTTTTCTGATCCATCACTTCGCGGAAGTTGAAACTGGACTTTTCCTGTGCAATGATAGGCCGCATGATTTCATTCGAGAGAAACACATCGAATTTGCTCGTAATATAGGGCACCATGTTCGCAAGCGACGCTTCTCCACCCGCTTTTTCCGCGACCTCTTTCCAGAACTGGACGACCAAAGGATTTTTACAGCGTGAGAGCTTCAATTCCCTAAAACTTTTCTGCGCGAGCACCCGGGAGATTTCAAGGAGCGTGTTGCCGGAATCTGGATCATCAATCACAAGCATTGTGGCATTGCGGAAATATTGCTCAAACATTGGCCCGCCCGCGGTCTTCATATCAAAAAGCTTATTGAAGATGGAGAGCATTTCGTTCACAACGAACGTTTTCTGTTCCGGATAACGCGTATCGTATTCAAGCATGTTGAGTCCCATCGGCCGCGAAGTGTAGCCCGGATCGAAATAAATGAGATCTTCACTTCGCTCCGGAGGAATGGAAGCCAAAACATCTTCTATATCCGCGCCATGCGGATCAATCATGCACACGCCGCGGCCAGCCGCAATGTCCTGGATAATCATGTTTTTTAATAGCGTGGTTTTACCCGTGCCTGTTTGGCCAATTACATACATGTGCCGCAAACGGTCTTCGGCGGAGATACGCACGTTGGTTAATACATTTCTGAAATTGTTTACGCCCAAAATCAGTCCCTCCGTGGGAAGATCAAGCGGAGCCGGAGCGCTACCAGATTTTGAGATTTTGAGTTGCGGAGCGGCAGTCGCCAATGTGCTGGTGGGAAAATGCATTACCGTCGTAATTTCTTTAAGGTTCAATGGAATTCGATCATCGTTTCTAAAAAGCCGGAATGTGAAAAAATCCAGAAACTCGCCGAGCGCGCCACCTCTCGGCCGGACAAACCTGAATTTGTTGCCGCTCGTGTTCTCAAATTGATTGAAGGCGGATTCGATATGAGAAAGAATTTGCGCCGCTCCAGCTTCCGTATGCGACGAAGCAATAATGCGGATGTTCGTTTTTACTATCGGACTTGAAACTTTTATGGCGATCTGCTCTGCGGTGCGTTCGTTAGCTTTCGATCGTGCTTCACTCTCTTTCGTTTCCTTTTTCTCATCGCGAAAGTGCGCCTTACCGACGCTCTTAAATGCCTGAAAAAGATGCCCTCCGATCGTGTCGGGCACCTCAATCACGTCCTTGGCGTCGTACCCTTTCTTGACCAAATCAAGCGCGTGGGAATACTTTTTTACATATTCGTCGCCTGCGGGAGAAAAAACAACCTGTATAGCCGCTCCCTCCCCGTCACGGTCAACCTGGGAAAAACTGTTTAAAATGACGCCGAGCGGATCGCGCTCGAACGTATCATAGGTCTTGATCGGAAAAATCGGATTGCCGGCAGAAAGCGCATACGATCCGATCGAAACTCCCGATTCGTTGAAAATGTTGTAATCGTCTTTATGCTCTGAAATTTTTGCGTCATGAAACAGAGACAGAATATGCTTTTCAAAAAGGGCTTTCTTGTCGTCCGGCACAGCGGCATAAAAAACAAATTCATTGCTATGGTTCTCGACAGCTAGTTCGATGGTGAAATACTGCGCGGTTCTGCTTTTTTCATCTTCGACGGAGAGCATGCCCGAATAAAACTGTTCCATTGCAGAAATGAGCTCTTTGAAGTCCTTTTGCTGATCCGAATTCTGCGGTAAATTTACTTCATACAAAGTCATCCGCAATCCTTTAAAAATCGGGCCGGATTCTTTTTCCGCCCAGGCGGGAAATCCTTTCTTTATATACTGGGCAAGGAATCGCTCAAAATCATCCTCAAGGTGAGGATCTTTCATTTTTTTGATGACAGAGAGCGTGTTCATCACTCCGTTCTTGTGGAGCATAACAAGGAGCTCCGATATTTTCGCGTCATGCTGTTCGGGGGCTAAGTCGAGACTTGTTTCGTGAAGTTGCACTTCCGGAATCCGATACTTTTCATGGATTGTGTTCTCGGGCTCTCGCGCCTTATATTCCTGGATCACTTCTTTTTCGGCGTGTCCCGCAGGAATGGACACTCCCTCCAGCTTTTGCTGAAGCTCCGACTCTTTTCGAGTAACTTCTTTGCGCAAAAAATCAAGTTCTTCTTCGGGAGAAGAAAATTTTTCCTGTGCGACAGAAGGAACCGAAACTTTTTCCATATATTGCTAATAATAGCTCAAAATTACGCTTACTTACAATTGCCTACTTCGTTTGGTTCTTGATACACTTTTGCTATGAGCTTCGAGCAGCCGACACTGGAATCCGTTCCAGAAGAACCTATTCCGAAACAAGAGCAGCAAGAGCAAATCGAAGTCGAGGCGAATCAGCTGGCACGAGGAGCAAAGCTGATGACCGACGCGCTTTTTCGGGCTAAAATCGAAGGAAGCGAAAACTTAAAAGAAATTTCGCCCGAAACGCAAATAATCTTTCTCCCGACGCACTTGAGCGATTATGATGTTCCGATTGCGGTAGGTAAGCTCGGCGAACAATTCGACGACATCTCCGTTGCCGATGCCTCAACGCACAAAAGTCTTTTCAAAAATCCGGGAGCATATATTGGGAGAAAATTAGGAGGAGACGACGAAAATTTTTTTGCTGTGGATTATACCGGTGGGCGAGGAGACGGTAATGGCATATTCAATCCCGAAAACTTCGAGACGATGAGAGAATCTCTCGAATCAGGAAGACCGATGGTAATCGCCGCATACTATGATACCGATTACAATAATCACACGTGGCAGTTGCCCGATAAAGGCGGCACTGGAGGTGTGTATCTCTCGCAGATCACCGAGAAAGAAACAGTGCTTGTGCCGGTAGCTATAGACATACAATCAGAAAAACCATTTGGAATGGGGGCGATGGACATTGGGCAGATTATAAAAGAAAAAAGACCAGAAACTCGAGTTACAATTGGAAAACCAATCACTCCTAAAAAAATTGAGGGAATTGAAAATTTTGCCAAAATCCTCGAGAAGCGGAAAAACAAAGAGAGGCTCACGAGTGAAGAACGAAAAGAATTCTCGCGCCTTCACGGAGAGCTGAAAAATCAATCCGACGAGGTAATGATGAACTTGGCCGAAATGCTACCTCGAGAGAAACGAGGAAAATGGGACAAGAAAAACAGTCAGTAGCTTTTTATTTCGACAATTGACCCATCGCGCAACGTCTTGTAGAGTACGAACGCACATCGAAAACCAAAAACTGAAAGAAAGGAGTTGTACCTATGAATAGCGATCCACGAATTCAAGAATTCAGACGCAACCTCGAGACATCTCTAAGGCATTTGGTCAAAGCAGGATTGAAGCAACAAGCTCTAGTTGTAGTGGCTGAAACGCTTCAGTATCACCTTGCGATGTACACAAAAGAAGAGATTCCTTGTGGCTCCTCTCTCGAAGTCATGATGCGCGCCGTCATGGCAATCCTGGCAGGAAACCCGAAAATGGGTGGCTACATAGCTGAAAAATGGAATTACGCCGTAAACGCACTGCCAGATGAACTCTCAAAAACAATGCCGGAATTCGCCAAGGCGATGAACAGAAAGTGACCCCAAAAACCAGCTGCCCGATCCGAGGAACAATCCTTCGATCGGGCGCAAACCTAAATTCATTTAGAAAAAATAAATTTGGGCTTGCGCTCTTTGTAGAATCTCGTCAAATTGGTAAAATATGTATATGCAATTTCGCGAAGAAGCGATTCAAAAACTGCTTACTCGAAACGTAGAGGAAGTAATAGAAAAAGACCACCTCGAACAAGCGCTCGCGAGCGGTAAAAAGCTGCGCGTGAAACTGGGAATCGACCCGACGTCGCCCGATCTGCACCTCGGGCATGCCGTGGTGCTCTGGAAACTTCGGGAATTCCAAGAGCTCGGCCACACAATCATCCTGATCATCGGCGACTTTACCGGCAAAATTGGCGATCCGACAGGCAGATCTGCCACACGAAAACCTCTTTCGCAAAAAGAAATCGCCGAGAACATGAAAAAATATGTCGCGCAGGCCGGAAAAATTCTTGACATCAAGAAAGCCGAAACGTACCACAACAGCAAATGGTTTCTTAGGGAAGGCGTTGAAAAGATGCTGGAACTCGCGGGTGCATCAAGCATGCAACAAGTACTACGAAGGGCTGATTTCAAAAACCGCCTGGAAAAAGGGGAAGATGTCACAATGCTTGAAGTGCTATATCCCGTGTTGCAAGGATACGATTCCGTCAAAGTAAAAGCGGACGTCGAGATCGGCGGGACGGATCAAAAATTCAATCTACTGATGGGCAGGCGGATTCAGCGCCACTTCGGAATACCCGAACAAGACGTTCTCACCGTGCCGCTCCTTGAAGGACTGGACGGAATTCGAAAGATGAGTAAAAGTCTGGCAAATTATATCGGGCTGGAGGAATCCGCGGATGCCATGTTTGCGAAAGTTATGTCCGTCCCTGACGCCCTGATGCGCAAGTATTTTTTATTGTGTACGGATATCGATGAGGAAAAACTTGAAAACATCGAAAAGACGCATGCCCCCCGAGATCTCAAATCTCATCTTGCTTTGGAAATTACGAAGCGCTATCACGGCGAGAAGAAAGCGAAGCAAGCCCAGGAACATTTCGATGCGCTTTTTTCAAAACACACGGTTCCGGATGACATACCAGAGGTTAAAATAAACAAAAA
>CAYZZK010000067.1:0-4990 GCA_964483045.1 uncultured Candidatus Saccharibacteria bacterium | reverse complement strand
ATCTGGAGTTTTTGGACTTGATGGAAAAGAAGCCCGATAAGGGATATGAGCAACACAAAAATATGCGTGCTGAAGTTAGGCAATTATGGCTGGCGGAAAAAGATATAAAAAAGATTATTAAAAAGTTATCGTGAAAATAACTCTCTGCGGCAGTATCGCATTTATTAAGGAGATGCAAGACGCGAAAATAAGACTCGAAGCGGCCGGCCACGAAATAAAAATGCCGCCGCTCGAAGTCCCCGACGAAAAGGGGACAATGATCCCCGTGAAAGAATATTGGGACGCGAGAAAAGCCACTGCCACGACTACCGGCTGGTTGTGGGATAGGAAAGAAGAAACAATGCGGAATCATTTCGAAAAAGTTTTATGGGCGGATGCGATTTTGGTTCTTAATTACTCCAAAAATAGCATCGAAAATTATATCGGCGGAAATGTGCTTCTTGAAATGGGCCTCGCGTTCCACAGCAGAAAGCCGATTTATCTTTTAAATCCGATCCCGGAAATCTTATATAAGGAAGAAATATTGGGAATGAAGCCAATCGTTATATCTGGGAATCTTGAGTTAATACGTTAAACGATCCGTTGCGGTACCGGCTATAAGTTTTATTAAGCAAGCGATATCGGCGCGTCCACCAAGAGTTCATAGAATTCCCCTATATTTTTTAGTATTGTGGGGAAATGTCTCTTCGCGGTAAATCTAATAACCTGTGAATATCTAGGCGCTTTGGGCTACGTTTTCCCTTATAAAATAAGGGCTTTTTAATTTTTAAGGTACACAAAGTCACTTTTGACATCCGAGAATGGTGGTATAAGATTACATGAAAGTGGGGGACTGTGGATGAGATTGGGGATAAACCCCCCTTTTTGACCGAAGTCAGGGGATAAGTCATTAAGCATTTTTAAATCTAACCACTGTTTTCAAGATTATTGAGTATTTTTTCCATGCTTCTCGGCGAATACCAACACAATTTAGATTCTAAAGGTCGACTTGCAATTCCGGCAAAATTTAAAGATAAACTTGGCGGCGGAGCAATCATAACGCGCGGGTTGGATAACTGCCTTTTTGTTTTTGCGGGGAAGGAGTGGGAGAGTCTTGCAGCCAAACTGGTTGCATTGCCTCTTGCGCAATCGAACTCGCGGGCATTCTCGCGGCTCATGCTCGCCGGCGCGATGGACGCCGCGCTCGATGCCCAAGGACGGATTCTTGTTCCTGATTACCTGCGCCAGTATGCAGGACTAAAAAAACAAGTTGTGGTCACGGGGCTCTATAATCGAGTCGAAATCTGGGATGCCGAGCGATGGCAGGAATATAAGAAGAAAACAGAAAGCGCATCGGATGAAATAGCGGAAAAGTTAGGTGAGTTGGGAATTTAAACAAGCAACGTATAACTGATAACGAAGCAACAATCAACAAAAATGCAGTTCTTATCGAGTTTTATATTCAAAGTTAATTGTTGCAAGTTGTAAGTTCTATGTCGCATACGCCCGTTCTTTTAAATGAAGTTCTGAAATATCTCGACCCGAAACCCGGCTCATTCATAATCGACGGCACAGTAAACGGAGGCGGACACGCAGAAGCGATTATACGGCGAATTGCCCCGGGCGGAATGTTTCTGGGAATAGATTGGGATCAACAAATTCTTAGAAAAACAGAAGCAAAGTTCGGGCACGTGCCGGATGTTTCCGTTCTGTTTCAAAACGGCAATTACGCGGATGTGCAAAATGTGCTCCGAGATAGAAAACTTCCGAAAGCCGACGGGCTGCTCCTTGATCTCGGGTTTTCCTCCGAACAACTGGAGGAATCCGGCAAGGGATTCGCTTTTATGAAAGACGAGGATCTCCGCATGACATATGCCGAGAACGAACCCCCGGTGAAAAAAATACTTAAGGAACTTTCGGAGCGAGACCTCGCCAAAATCCTCTTTGCATACAGCGGAGAAAAATTTGCAATGCGGATCGCGAGGGCAATCAAAGCGAGAGAAAAAAAGAAAGCGATTGAAACCAGCGGCGAACTTTCGGAACTGATTAAACAAAATGTTCCAACGGGATATGAGCGGGGACGCATACACCCGGCGACAAGAACATTTCAGGCCCTTCGAATATATGCAAACCGTGAATTGGAAAATATACGGAGCATACTTGGAAAGGTTGCCGACATTCTTAAGCCGCAAGGAAGGATCGTAATTATAAGCTTTCATTCACTTGAGGACAAAATAGTTAAACAAGAGTTTAGAGAACTGGCGAAAAAAGAAATGCTTGAAATATTGACCAAGAAACCGATTAGAGCGAACGAAGAAGAAATAGCCCGTAATCCCAGAAGCCGATCGGCAAAGCTCCGAGCCGCCAAAATAGTAAATAGTAGTTAGTAAGAAAATAGAATATAAGCCCAATCTATCTACTAAGTACCATTTACTAATTACTAACTTTAAAAAATGACATTCATTCAACCAAACAAAGATAAGAGCGTGCTAAACAAAATTTTAGTGCTATTTGTGTTATTCACAGTTTTGAGCGCCGTATGGCTCGTTGTGCTTTATAATAGGGTAGTAAATCTTAATCACGGGCTGTCGAGCATAAAATCGGAGTTTTCGAACATTCAGGCGCAGAACTTGGCTATCAAAAGCAAAGTTTTAGATCTTATTAACTCTTCCGATCCATCGAGCATCGGCGGTCTTGTTCAAGAAAAAAATCCGGAATACGTAGAGGTACGCCAAACATGGTCATTCGCTTCAGATTACTAATCATTATCCTTTTCATTGCATACGCAACTTTACTTTTTCATCTCTACGACCTGCAAATTGTAAAAGGAAAACAATACCTGGCGAGGGCGGAATCGCAGTATCTTGCCTCCGGCATCATAAACGAAGAGCGTGGAATAATTTATTTTTCGGACAAAGACAACAATCTCCTTCCCGCGGCTCTAAATGAAGATTTTCCAACCGTGTATGCCGTGCCGAAGTTGATTGCCGACGCTAAGGAAGCGGCACACATGCTTTCAGAAATAGTTGCGATGCCGGCCGAAGAGCTCGAAAAAGCATTTTCCGACAAAAACAGTGCGTACAAAGTTCTCGTTAAGAAAGCGAGCTCGGAGGTCGTAAAAAAAATTAACGATCTCGATATACGGGGAGTAGTCGTTGACAACGAGCCGACGCGCTTTTATCCGTCCGGCAAGACTGCGTCGCATCTTTTAGGTTTCGTTGGCCCGAGTAAGAACGATATCGTGGAAAACGGCCATTACGGAGTGGAGGAATTTTATAACTCCGTGCTTTCCCAGGCGAACCAATCCTCCAGCGCGCAAAATTCCGAAGAGGTCGGAACGGATCTGTCTCTCACGATTGATCTAAATATTCAAAATGAATCGGAGAAAATATTGAGCAAGCTGATGGATACCTACAAAGCGGCGGAAGGTACGATACTTGTTGCTGATCCCAGTACCGGGAAAATACTTTCTATGGCGAGCGCTCCGAACTTTGATAACAACGAATATCAAAAATATCCGCTTGCGACATTTATTAATCCCGCCACCCAGCATACGTATGAACCCGGCTCGGTATTTAAAGTGCTTACTATGTCGGCCGGAATAGACGCGGGAAAAATAACTCCCCAAACGACGTACGTGGATGCCGGACAGCTGAAAATGAACGGCAGGACGATCCAAAATTTCGATTTCAAAACATTCGGCCCGCACGGCAAAATCACAATGACTAACGTGATTGAGAATTCGCTTAACACCGGGGCCGTATTTGCGGAACAGCGGATGGGCAGGGATATATTTCTCCGCTATCTAAAAAAATTCGGCGTCAACGAAAAAACGGGCGTGGATTTGCCAGCGGAGGAAAAAGGAAGTTTGAAGCGGCTTAATCCTAAAGAGCAGGACATCGCGTTCGCCACCGCTTCATACGGGCAAGGCGTGTCGGTGACGCCCATCGAGCTTCTAAGCGCGGTTTCCGCGATCGCGAATGGTGGCAACTTGATGCGTCCTTATGTCAATTCCGCTCTTGAGCCGCAGCTCATACGGCGAGTCATAACCGAAAAAACGGCTCACGATGTGGCCGGCATGATGATCTCGGCTGTCAATAAGGCCGAGGTCGGGAAGATAAACGGATATAACATCGCCGGGAAAAGCGGCACCGCGTATGTTCCCGATTTCAAAAAGGGTGGATACACGGACGACGTCATAAACACGTACGTTGGCTTCGGACCGGCAAGCAATCCGAAATTCATCATTTTGGTAAAGATCGACAAGCCGGTCGGGGCTCCTCTCGCGGGCGTTTCCGTCGTTCCGGCGTTCAGGGATTTGGCACAATTTATAATTAATTATTATTCGCTCGCGCCCGACGCGCTTTAAGATAAGACCATGCACCTTGCGCTCGTAAAAAATCTTCGTTGGGCTGTGAGAAAACTCGCCCAGCTTACCATATGGAAATACCGACCGGGGATTATCGGCATAACCGGCAGCGTCGGCAAAACCTCCACCAAAGCAGCGATCAAGGCAGTCTTGAGCGGGCGGAATGTCCGCGCCTCGGGCGGGAATTTGAATAACGATCTCGGCCTCCCGCTCACCATCCTCGGAAACTGGAGCGAAAAGGAACTCGCGCTCGTAAGCCGCGAGCAGCCCGCGGGAACCGCGCGCTTGAGAAAGATATTTTTTTGGTTCAAGGTAATTGTTTCGGCCAGTTTTCGGCTTATCTTCGTTTCAAAATCGAATTATCCCGAAATCCTTGTATTGGAATATGGAGCGGATCGGCCGGGAGATTTGAAATATTTGTTAAGCATCGTTCGGCCGAATGTGAGCGTGATCACCGCGATCGGGGAAATCCCCGTTCATGTGGAATTCTACAGTGGGCCGGATGAGGTTGCGCGCGAGAAAGGGCGGCTCATTGAATATTTGCCGGTTGCCGGGACTGCTATTTTAAATTATGACGACAAACGCGTGCTCGGACTCAAGGAGCGGACGCGGGCTCACGTCATAACGTTCGGATTTAATAAA
>CAYZZK010000066.1:0-5267 GCA_964483045.1 uncultured Candidatus Saccharibacteria bacterium | reverse complement strand
ACGGCCCCACGCGCTGCAGCTCAAACCACGTCTGGCCGTCGATGCTGTAGCTCACCTTGAGGAAATTTTCATTCGGGGTTGATGCGGCTGTTGCAGTTGTTTCTGTTCCCGATGCCGCTTGCGGCGAGCTGGTGGAATCCGCCTGTCCCGAACCGACCGAATTAACGCTATTCGATCCGGCTCCGCTCGAAGTCGCCACTTCTGCAGGCGCCGCTGCATTCGCCGGAGCGATATCTGATGTCGTTGAGGTATTTTGCGCTTGCCCGTCCACCGATGTTTCGGACGTGCTCGAGGGCGTTGTCGCCTCCGGCGCTGTGGAAGTGGCAGAGTTCGGGTCGGTGGGCGGAGTCTCCACGGGAACCGTTTCGGCGGGCGGCGTCGAAGAAATATTTTCCTGCTCCTGCGCGAATGCAGAGCCAATCAAGAAACTCAAAGCCCTTTCGTATATATTCTGTATCCGTGATTGAGTGTGCGGCTCATCGGAAGGCAATGCGGGCGATGAGCTTGCCTGCGGCGAACTCGTCGAATCCACTTGCGGCGAATTTATTGAATCTGAACTGGTCGAATCGTTGACCGGCGAGGATGTGGACGCCGAAGTCGCCACTTCCGGCTGGAGGGACTGGAGCAGAGGAAATGTCGTGGAGGAGAAGCCCTCGATTTTCCAAACCAGGGTGAGACCGACGCGTTTGACTTCCCCTTTCGTATCGTAGTCCGGCGAAATGAAACTGCCGCAAAAAACATCTCCCTGCGGTGAGTTTGTCGAATCCGCTTCGTTCGAGAAAAAGACGGCCGAATTTTCCTCGTTCGGGGCAAGCCCGGACTCGCCGAATGTTTCGGGGTTGCCCTGCGCGAGCTCCGGATGCTGCCACGTGCCGAGGCACGTCGAGGGATAAAAATCGACTACTTCAGCGCTCGTGAAAATCTTCCTGAATCCGACCGTCGCGATAAGGATAAGCAGAAGCGCCCCGCCCGCCATGAACCACGGATACTTTTCCCGCAGCTTGGGACGGAGATTTATCACATGAGATCGCCGGAAGTAACGCGTGATTTTTTGAAAACGCGAACGGCGTACCGGCGTTTTATGAACATCAAAAACGCCTCTCGTGTGTTTTTTCCGACTCGAGGGTTCCATCCCGTTAATTTTAACGCCCGCCGTCAATTAAAACTATGCCCGCCTGTGGATTGCATATCCCGCCTCTTTCCGTAGCAAAATTATCACATAATTCACGATCGTGAATTATGTGATAATTAGGAGCACAAAACTAAAACCTATATTGTTTTTGATAAAGGCCGACCAGTTCGGTTTCCGCAATGAGGCGGTGCTTTTTTAGTTCAAATTCGAGCTCGCTTCGGCTTGCCCCTTCCGGCAGGTCAAGCATCGAGTCGAGCGCGTAGAGTGTAAAATGGTAGTGATGGGGCTTGCCGGGTGGCGGACACGGACCGCCATATCCGATTCTGCCGAAATCGGTCGTCCCTTCCCTGCTCTGAGGCGGCTTGCTTTCTTCTTTTATGAACGCAGTGCCCGGCGCGATGTTCCAAACAGTCCAATGCGTGAATGTTCCTGCGGGCGCGTCGGGATCGTCCACGATAAGCGTAAGTGATTTGGCCTCCGGCGGGATGTTTGCGATTTCGAGCGCGGGGTTTATGTCACCGCCATCGCACGTGAACTTATCTGGGATAAACTCATTATTTTTAAATGAGGGGCTTGTAAGAAGCATGTTCGTTGGCGCTTTAACGCTTGGTACTTTTGGAGTCGCGAGAGAAAACAAACCGGCGATCAAAAGCATCGCTCCTACTATGATAACAAATAATTTTCTACGCCGCTCGGGAGACATTTATTTAGAAAACTTTATCTTATCGCCGTTCGCCCGTTTCGGAAAATTCTGCATATTCTTTTTTTATAGCGCTCCGCGCAACTTCGCCCCGGGGCTTCGTGACGCCCGGGTAACGCCACGCGCTGATCACCGTGCGCTTATTTTTGCCGTCCTGAATCATCGCCCAGAGTTCATACGGATGTTTTTTGCTGCCGCTCGCCTGCATCACCGCGACGGTCTTGGGCGCAATTCCCTCCTCGATGCGTTTCGGCGAATTGATGATCCGCCGCACGCGCGATTCGGATAAGCCGTAAAATCTCATTTTGAAACGGGCATGCGCGGTCCACTGGAACGCCGCCGATTTTCTTAACAACATCAAAAAGAGGAGTTATTTTTTACGTATACGCAATGCTCGCACTCTTCGCCCGGAATGGGCGGCTCGTCGGAATCGAATACGTCTCGGGCGCTGCTCAATGCTCCGTCTACCCACGAGTTGTCGCCTTCGAGCGGCTCGACGAAAATGTCGAAAGGCAAAGCTGCCTTCCCGTTTCCGAAGCCCCCTTCTTTATTCGCCTTCGCGAACACAAAGTATCCCGTCGGCGATACGGCAAATCCATTTTGAGCGAGAAGCCATTGGTAAATCTCCATCTGGCGTTTGTAGGAATCGTAAATTTGATGCTGCTTTGCGCCCGTCGCTTTATAGTCGACGACGATCAACTCGCCCTTCGGATTTACCCAGACATCGTCCACCGCGCCATACACGTGAAAATCCGTCGGCTCGTGGAGATGCGCGACGCCTGTGAAATTGTGCCGCCACTTGTTCAAATATGACGATTGATACGGAACCGCGTCTATATTGTTTTCCGTCATAATAGGATGCCGCTCCCCTTTTTCTCGATACCTGTCGAACTCCTGCTTCAGAAGGTAGTCTATCGCGTTGTTGATCGTGTACGGCGCCGGTGGCGGACGCTTGATTTTGTGCTTTACATCCAGCCAAAAACACCGCGGGCATTCGAGAAATAATTCGATTTTGGAACGGGAGATTTTCTGCATTATTTCCCAATCGCTTTCTTAAATTCCTCGACCATCGGCACTTGTTCCGGCTCTGTTTTATACAATTTCGCCGTGTAATACGAAACCCAGTCCCCCAAAACGATTGCGGAAAAAATCTTATGCAGCCGCGGCAGCTTTTTTAGCTGTATTTCTTCGACGCGCACTCCCTTTTTTCCGTACAGCGAACGGAGAATGCCCATTCTCTTTTGTATCCGCTTATCGTCGTCGTTATCCCGCAAAATAAGACAAATAAAATTTTGGGAAAGAGTTTTTGTAGCCGGCCGAACATCGAATCCGGTCATTTCGTTGTGATTCAACTCCGGAAACACATTATAGAATGCGGGAATCTTTCCGGTTTCGTTGAATTTTATTTTCCAAATCTTTGCGATCGCGGAATTTCGCGCGGAAGAATAGATAATCGGAACATTGCCGCGTAATTTTTTAGCCAGTTCCGCTCCTTCCTTCTCATAGTGTTCCGGACGGAGCACCTTTTGCAGTAAACGGGTTTCCGTAAGGCCCGCACTCTTGTCCATCAGGGCGAGCATCGCGCGCATGCTCCATCCCAAAGCCATTCGCGGCTGTATGTCGAGACGCGGCAACCGGACATATGGAATTTTATTTTTTTCGGCGAACTCGAGCAGTTTTCCGCCGGAAGCAATCACGGCGAGCGGGTATCCCTTTTTTTGGGCGAGACCGGCCGCATCCATCGTTTCTTCGGTATTCCCGGAATAGGAACTGGCTATGATAAAGCGTTTTGTAAGTTCTTTTGGGTCAAGCGCCGGCAGGCCGTAGTTTTGCCATATCGTAAGATCGCATTCGGGAAGCCAACACTTGATGACGTCCGCAGCGAGATGCGATCCGCCCATCCCGGCGACGACGAATTTCCGAAGTCCGTTCTTCATTTTCCCCCTATTCTCGATCTTCGGCTCGTATTCGAACTGCTGGGCAAAGTTTTTGATGTCGCGGTAGATCATAGAAGAAGTTTAAAATGAAAAGTGGAAAATGGAAAATAGGCACAAACTAGAACCGTTCTAATGGATAAAACTCATCCACTTTTCATTTTGGCTTTCGCACTTTTCACCTCTCTCACGCTGTGTCCGCCGAATTGTTCCCGAAGCGCAGACACCACCTTACCAGTATAGCTCGGATGTTTCGCCGATGCGATTCTGAATTTGAGCGCTTCTTCGATGATTTTGGCTTTTACCTTTTCTGCTTTCGCTGTTTTCACAGTCCACGCCCCCTCGCCGGTGTGGGATACCGAGCCGGAAACGCCGCTGAAATTTTCTCCGTGGATTTCGAGCGCGCGCGTAAGCCAGTGTATGAGTTTCGATTCTATAACCGTGCCTCTCGAATACACCCGGGCGACATTTTTGAGATCCAGTTTATATTTCGATTTCTTGAGCACTTCGAATCCCTCGCCGATCGCCTGCATCATGCCATACTCGATGCCGTTATGCACCATTTTCACAAAGTGCCCCGCGCCGACCGAACCCATATATCCGTACCCACCCGGAACGGAAATGTCGCTCCAAAGTGCTTGAAGCCGCTCATAAGTCTTCTTGTCGCCTCCCACCATAACCGCCGCGCCGTTTCGCGCTCCGCCTGGCCCGCCGGAAACGCCCGCGTCCAAAAATCGGATTCCTCGTTTTTCGAAAAGTTTCTCGCGCCGAATTGAATCCTTATAAAAAGAATTTCCAGCGTCTACTACAATGTCGCCCTTATTCAAATATTGACCTACGCCGTCTTTACCGAAGAGCATTTTTTCCGTTGCGTCTCCAGCGGGAAGCATTACCCAGACAGCGCGAGGATTCGAAAGTTTTGAGCCAAATTCTTTAAGCGAATACGCACCTTCGATCCCCTCCGTTTCAATCTCTTTTGTTTTCTCGGGCGATCGGTTATACGCAATGACGCGCCATCCCTTTTCGGAAAGCTGCCTGGCGATTCCCGCCCCCATTTTTCCGAGACCGATAATTCCGATCTCTTTGGGAAGTCGGCTTGCCGCGCGCGCGCGATGATTCGCCCCGATGCGCGCCGAACGTCCGCGTATCAAAGCGGAATCCGGCTCATACGTTTCGAGCGGCACGAGATTTTTTTCCCACGCGCTCGTGATGGGATCCGTGAACCGCCACATCGCTTCAATCTCTTCCGTGCGCAAAAAAAGCGTTTGATTTCCCGAGATGCAATCCAGAAGAAGTTTCTCATACTCTTCGGTATACTGCGAGCGCGCCGCGGCATTTCGCAGTAGAAAATTCAATTTCCGTTCTTCGGTTTCATATTTGAAGCCGGGTTTTTTCGCCCAGAATGTAACATCGATTTCTTCCCGCGGTTCCAGGCGTATGACAATACTGTTCGCATGATGCGGCCCGCCCGGAGGACAGAGGCACGGCGACGGATGGCGCA
>CAYZZK010000065.1:0-5413 GCA_964483045.1 uncultured Candidatus Saccharibacteria bacterium | reverse complement strand
TACCAACGCCATAAAAGCCGGAGTGCGCATCGTGCATATCAACACCGAGATCCGAGTCGCCTGGCGGCGGGGGCTCGAAAAAGGGCTTAGGGAGAATCCCAAAGAAGTCGCGCCGTACAAAATTTTGCCGTTTGCCCTCGAAGAAGTTAAGAAAGTTGTGACGGAGAAGTTGAAACTGTTTAACGGAATCGCGCGAAGCTCATAACCTCGTTTGTGGGAACGGAGCCATTCATGCCGCCCGAGCAGCATTTGCGTTATTTTTATATTCATGGCATCATATCCCCCAGCAAATGAGCTTGGGAAACAACTCCATTGCGTTGGGCACAAGCCTTACAAAGTTCATGTTGTCAATTCAGTTATGGCAAAACAAACGAAATTCACCCTCTTGGAAAAACAAGGGGGATGGGCTCACTTCGATATGCTTCACCTTCGCGAAGCTCTCGCTACCGCAGTTCGCGGCCATCCAGAACACCCCAATCACCTCGTTCTGGACGGTCACTTTACGGACGAAGAGCTGCGGGCGGCTCTTCCCAAAGAGTACGCGGCGCAAACAGTCGTTGGCGCCCATCGGTTGCCAAAAGAGTTCGCAGCGCAAATCGCTGCCAGGGCCTAGTCGTCCTGATTTCCTAAAATTAATTAATCGCCTCGCGGGCCTCAATCCGCGAGGCGATCTTTACTTTTAATTACTTAGAGAAGTCAGTTTCGCGTACCTTGCCATTTTTTCGAGGCATTGATAGGATAAGCTCTATGGAATTAGCAGTCACAACAAGGGAAAAGTTCGGAAAGGGCGTCGCGCAAACCCGAAGGGCAGGCCTGATTCCGGCCGAAGTATACGGGAAAGGGCTGGAGAATTTGCATATTTCCGTAAGCGCGAAAGATTTTAAAAAAGTATTCAGAGAAGCGGGAAGGAATACGCTGATTACGCTTGCGGCCGGGGGAGAAAAATATTCTACGCTTGTGCACGATGTTCAAAAAGATTATTTAACGGATGAGGTTATCCACGTGGATTTTTACCGCGTCCGTATGGATGAGAAAATCAAGGCAAAAGTGCCGCTCGAATTTACGGGTGAGGCGCTAGGCGTGAAAGAAAAGGGCGGCATTTTAAATATCAGTATGCATGAGATCGAAATCGAATCTTTGCCGGCCAACTTGCCCCACCGGCTGCGGGTGGATCTGAAACCGCTCGATGATATTAATAAGAGCGTGTACGTGAAAGACATTGTGGTTCCGGAAGGCGTGAAAGTTTTGGTAGATCCCAATACGGCAATTGCGACAGTAAAAGCCCCGGTCGAGGAAAAGATCGAAGAAGCGCCGGTGGATGTAAGCGAGGTTAAGGTTGAATCCGAAGAAAAGAAAGCGGAACGTGACGCGGAAAAGATACAGAAGGGAGAAAAGCCGGCAGCGGAAGCGGAAAAAGAAGCCAAACCGGGAAAATAGCTCTTTCTGGGCCGAGCCGGTCTCGACCGTGTATAATATCAGGGAGGCATCATTTATGCCCTCTGTTTTGAGCTCGCATGATAAAATTTAAAAAACCGAGAGTTGTAAGCGATATTTCCTCCCGAGACCGGCGCGCCGGAAGGCCTCACGCATTTTCATCGATTCCGCGGCGGCTCAATTTGGGCTACCGGAATGTGCTTCGCGTCTCCTTCGTCGCTTGTTCCAAGGTGGTCGTTTGCTTCTTGGCGGCGATCTTTCTGATCGTCGGTTCGGTCAGCGCGCCGACGTTTTTCACTACCGCTTCCGGCGCCCAGAGCGATGATGAACGCAAAGCGCTTGAAACTCAACTTGTGCAGCTCGAGCAACAGATGAACCAATATGAAGGCCAGATTGTCGGTTACCAGCAACAAGGCAAAAATCTCAAAGGGGAGATCGGTCTCTTGAATGACAAAATCTCCAAACTTAATTTACAAATTCAGGCGGTAAATCTGACGTTGGGACAGCTCAATAAAAAGATCGATGAAACCCAGGGGCAGATCGACGTTACCGAAAAAAGCATCGAGTCGCGGCGGGCGGCCCTGGGAAAACTGGTTCAAAGTTTATATGAGAACCAGCGGGTTTCTTTTCTGGAGGTGCTTCTCAAAAATCCCAGATTGTCCGATTTTTTCACCAATATTAACAACATAACCATTGTCCAAAGCAATTTGCGCCTCGCGATCGAAGACATAACCGACTTAAAAAACGATCTGAAGGACAAGGAAGAACAGTTTTCGTTGGCGCGTGCAGATGCCGAAAGCGTGCGCGCATACCAGGCGGCGCAAAAGGCGCAGATCGATTCTACGAAACAGGAAAAAAACAAACTGCTCGAGGTTACAAAGGGGCAGGAATCCATGTATCAATCGCTGCTTAAAGAAACAAAGGTTACCGCTGCGCAAATACGGAGCAGGATATTCCAATTTTTAGGCGGCGGAGAGTTAAGCTTCGAAGACGCCTATAAATATGCGAAGCTAGCCGGCGGGGCAACAGGCATACGCCCGGCGTTGCTCTTGGCCGTGCTTGACAGGGAGTCGGCGCTTGGGCAGAACGTCGGGAAATGCAATTACAAAACCGCGATGAGCCCTTCGAACCAGCCATTATTTTTGAATATTGTAAACGAATTGGGCATCAACCCCGACATTGTGACCGTTTCGTGCGCAAATAAGGACGGCGTGTACGGCGGTGCTATGGGACCCGCCCAGTTCGTTCCCTCCACATGGAATTTATATAAAGATTCGATTGCTAAAATCACCAGCCACACCCCTCCCTCTCCGTGGAATAACGGAGACGCATTTGTCGCAACGGCTTTGTATCTTAAAGATGCGATGGCCGGCTGCGCGGCGGTCTATACGACTGAAGCGAGCCAAGACAGATGTGTGGCGGCGAAATATTATGCGGGAGGACGATGGCGGAGTTATCTATGGACGTATGGCGAAGCCGTAGTGAACCGCGCCCAAGGTTTCCAGGATGATATAGATACGATTACTGGGTAAGAGTTAAAGAATTTTGGATTAACGCATTAACGGATGAAATCTTTTAAAGATATCCAAAATTCCTTTTATCTATGGATCTCCTTTCGCTACGGCTTTTCTCTGGGGCCGTCAATGGCATACGGAACAATATTATCTTGGGCTGACGGACATGATGAGCTTGGAATAGGAGGCGTATTATTATCGCCGATCTTTTATCTTCTGCTCGGGGCGTTCTTAGCTGGCTTTACAGCAAAATCAAAAACAAAAGCGAAAGATAATTTAAGATTTACCGCCACGTATTAAAGTAGGCATTTTACTTTCGCAAATTTTTGGGTAAGAATAGGGATATGAAAGAAGTTAATAAGATAACCCTCCCAAACGGACTTCGAGTTCTTCTCATTCCCCGGCCGCAAAGTCTGGCATCCAATGTGCTTATTTTAGTTGAGGCGGGATCAGAATATGAAACCAAGAAAATCAACGGCCTTTCGCATTTCCTTGAGCACCTCATGTTTAAGGGAACGACGAAGCGGCCGATGCCCGGCATGATCGCGGAAGAGCTTGCGAGTTTGGGCGCGCAGTCAAATGCGTTTACTGGCGAGGAATATACCGGTTATTGGGCAAAAGCGGAAAGTCACAAGTTGCCTAAAATTTTAGATATTGTTTCCGATCTCTATTTGAACCCCATATTCAATCCGGATGAAATTGAAAAAGAGCGAGGCGTGATCATCGAAGAAATTAACATGTACGAAGACACACCCGCTCGGAGGGTTCAAGAGCTTTTTACGTCGCTTATTTACGGGGATCAGCCCGCGGGCTGGGACATCGCGGGCCAAAAAGAGGTGATCCGCAAACTTTCCAGGGATGATTTTGTGAAATATCGGAATGCGCACTATGTAGCTTCGAAAACACTTATTGTCGTCGCCGGAAACATGAATGAGAAAAAAACGCTTTCGGAGATCAAGAGTTCTTTCGGTGGCTTGAAGCGGCTCCCGCGGCTGGCAAAAAAGAAAACGGTCAGCAAAAAACAAATCGTCCCGGAGATACTCCTCAAGTTCAAGGAGTCCGATCAGAGCCATTTTGTTCTTGGCGTGAAGGCATTTGATATTTTTGATACGCGCCGGTATGCGCTCCAAGTTCTTGCGGATGTGTTGGGCGGCGGAATGAGCTCGCGCCTGTTTAAGCGGGTGCGCGAAGAAATGGGCGCGGCGTACTATGTAAATTCTTCCGCCGACTTTTACATAGATCACGGGCATTTTGTCGTGTCTGCAGGCGTTGATCACACCAAAGTTCAGGATGTCTTGAAAGCGGTGTTACTGGAGCTCGCGCGGCTCACGGACGAGCGCGTCCTCGAAAAAGAGCTCCAGAAATCGAAGGATCATTTGATAGGAAATTTAATCCTTAGTCTCGAAACCTCGGATGAGCTCGCCTCTTTCTACGGAGGGCAGGAAATTCTTGCCGGCGCAATTGTGACGCCTGCGCAGCTTATCAAAAAAGTTCGTGCGGTTACCGCGGGCGAGTTGCAGACACTTGCCAATCTGCTCTTCAAGAAAAAGCAGTTGAACCTCGCTATTATAGGGCCGTATAAAGACCGGGAAGCGTTCAATAAGGTTTTCAAACTTTCCACGGGAGTGTTACACTAAAAACGGAACCATGGAAACCAGATCCTTTGAAGTTTCATGGGCAAGTCTATGGAGAATTTTATTCTTTGTTCTTTTTGTTTATATTTTGTTTTCGGGAAAGCAGGTATTGCTTGGGCTGTTTCTCGCCATCATCATCTCTTCGGGTCTCGACGTCGTCATTGATTTTCTTGAGCGAAAAGGCGTGCCACGAACGCTCGGCGTTATTTTGATTTTTTTGTGCGGATTGCTTCTCGCAATGACCGTTGTATATGCGATAATTCCGCTCATTATCGCGGACTTGAATCAACTATTTTCGGGGTTCGGCGCGTCTCCAGCTTTGGGACAATTTTTTAGTTTCAAGAATTCGAAATCGCTTGAATCTCTGATCAATCAGTTTTATTCAGACTTTTTTTCCAACGTTTCATCGCCTCTGGATTTTTTGTCGAATGCGCTCGGAGGAGTCGGCCTGGCGATCGCCGTGCTTGTGAGTTCGTTCTATTTAAGTCTCACCCGAGATGGCGTGGAAAAGTTTTTGCGTTTTATCATCCCTCCCGATTATGAAAAAACCGCAATGAATATTTACGAGCGGTCTCGGAAGAAAATAAGCACGTGGTTTCAAACTCAGGTATTTAACAGTTTTATCATGGGAGTTTCCGCGTGGATACTGCTTTCTATTCTGGGTGTGAAGCACGCATTTATCTTGGGTTTACTCACGGGCATTTTTGAAATTATGCCTTTTGTCGGCCCGATTCTGGCCGGCGCGCTTTCCGTGCTCGTTGCGCTTTTGACTTCCACGTGGCTTGGGCTGTATACGCTGATTGCGTTCCTTGTGCTCCATCAGTTCGAATC
>CAYZZK010000064.1:0-5649 GCA_964483045.1 uncultured Candidatus Saccharibacteria bacterium | reverse complement strand
CCGGATTCGCAATCACCGCGATCGCCGTAGTAAATCCGCTCGGTGACATTTTCGGGGCCAACGTGCTTCGTAATCATCTTTCCGATCCCAAACTTGTCTAGCGCAGACAACCTCTCGTACGAAACCGTACCCATGCGTCCGTGGAAAAACCGGGTTTTGGGATTTATGTCGTACCGCTCAACGTCCACGACCGCGTTATCCCCGTTGTCCGCAGCCATCACCACCGCGAGTTCGTGGCGGCGGGCCTCTTCTCGGATAAGAAATTTCACTGCGAGGTTATCGAGCTCGTCAATCACGATATCGAGTTTCGGCGGCCCGGCAAAAAATCTTTTGATATTCTCCCGCGTGAGTCCCTCGGAGAAAATTTCCACCTTTGAATACGGATTTATTTCATAAATTTGCCGGGCAGTCATCTCGACTTTCGGCAATCCCAAGTTTTCTACGCCGGCGCGAACCCGGTTTATATTGGAAAGCGCGAGCGCATCGTGATCCGCGAGCCGGATATGCCGCCCTCCGCCCTGCAAAACAATTGCCAAAGCGACGCTGTTTCCTACACTCAATCCCCCGATCCCGATAACGGAATTATAAAATCTTTTCTGTTCGTGCGCGTTAATGAGATTCCGATTGCGCGCCATCCTCACCAATTGGAAATCCTCGTCCTCAAGAATGTGAACAGCTGCGAAAAGCCAGGGGAAATAAGCCCACCGGCCATGAAATGCAATCGGAATTTTCCTTCGGAGTGCTTTATAATGCGCTTCGAATTCCTCCGTAAAATAAGAGGTGTATACGCGAGAAGGATTTTTGACTGCGAAAAGTTCGCGCTGCTGTTCCGCATAATCGTCTACGACCCGCTTAATATAGCCGCGAGATAAGAGCGATGTAAGAGATTTTTTATCCCCTGCCTTGGCCGCGTCGAAAATAACCGGCGTGGATTCGATCCGTAGTCGGGCAGCCCTCTTTAAATTCTTTTCCAATTCTAGATCGAGAATTTTCTTCCGCATTATATTAATTACCGGCTTCGCCTTACCCAGCCCTGTTTTGTACCGACTTTAAAAAACAATGGATGTTCGTATTTCCAGAACACAATCCTGGGATCCATTCGGTCCGGCATCATGTTGGCGTTATTCCTGTACTCCGCATTCCTGTGAAGAAGACTTCTCACGATGGATTTTTTTATTTTCTTCCGTAAGTGCGCAGTGCCTTTCGCTTTCGGCCTTAGCTCGATGTTAATTTCCAGATATTCGGTCTGCTTACTGTCATACTTTGTTATCATTACGAATTTTCCGGTTATGGAATCTTCGAACGAAGGATTTTCCAAACCGACCTTCACGTGTTCCGGATATATTATTGCCCCAAAGAGCTTGGTGGAAAAATCCGTTCGTTCGTAAAGATATACAAACGGCAGTTCTGCAACAGTAACATTCTTTCCGAAACCCGCGCCTCTCGATTCTTTTTTCAAATTAACGTCTTCGTCCTTGAACATCTGGAAAAGCGTATCGAAGCTGATCACTCCGCCCCTATCCCCGATCGCATATCGTACGAGCGGAAGCGCGTTATTCCCCGTAACTAAAATCTCCCCGGAAACGGCTTCGAAATTGATGAATTCCGGATTATATTGGACAAACGTCGGAATCCTGTTGGCGTCTTTGAAAACTCTGTTGTATATGTTGATGTCATTGAAACAAATTTCTCGCGCCAGAATGCTTAAGGGGGTTTCCACCGCCATCGTGCCCAGATCGGCGCTTCCATAAATATTCATTGTGTCCGTATACCTGCTTTTGATACCGGTTCTTTTCACAGCATAGTTTCTGAATTTTTCGGAGAAAGACTCCGCGGCAAAGATCATTTTTACATTGAGAGAACGCCAGTGTATCCCATGCTCTTTGGCTTCGTCCACGATATCCTTCAAAAACGGCGGATAGCCGCAGAGAACAACGCGATCGAACTTCTTGCCAAGATTCTTGATCGCTTCAAAAATCTCTTTTTTGTTTACTCCCGGCGTCAAAATTGTTATTGGATACCCGCGCAAGGAGATGCTTTGTAGGGCTTGATAGGTGATCATGCCGCCGATCCATACTCCCATGCCGAAGCAAACGATCACGAGCGTGGATTCGTCCCGGGAAATTCCCGAATTTTGAAGGAATAATTCGTGATACACCGATGACTGCCAATCCAACTCTTCTCCGCGCGGAAAATAAAACGGCTCGCCGGAGGAACCGGAGGTCGCCGCAAAAACCAGCGGTTTTTTGAGCGTCCCGTCCCAGCAGAGCTTCTCTATTGGATACTCCCGCAGATAATTTTTCTTATGTACCGGCGGGACGAGCTGAAAGTCCTTGAACGTTTTTATTTTCTCCGGTGCGATTTTGTTCCGCCGTAGGAAATCCTTGTATGCAGGAACGCGCCGCGCCACTTGGTGAAAAAGCTCTAGCGGCCTCCGCTCCCGCTCGCGACACCAAAAAGCATCGTTCTTCTCTGAAATCAGCCGAAGAATTCGGTTGGTCTTGTTCTTTAAATCGCCCGAAACAAGACCGCCGCCCGCCCGTACGAAACCGTACGCTTCGGGCGGGCTATTTGTGCGGGGCCCGTGTGCCATTAGAGAAAGTGTACCACAAAATATAAGAGATCGAGAACTAATAGATCAACCGCACAAAGATAAAGCGGGCCGTTCTATTTTTTTATAGAAACTCACTTTGAGCAGCGATAAAAACGCTGGAAAAAAATTATTTTATGCAGGCGATGCTCAGTTCAACTATGCTTCCAGCCACATCCATATCGTTGGTTAGACATCCATTAGAATATGGGAATACGTCATTGTCCTGGCTTCCGCCGCCCGGCGGTGTATATATTTCCCAACAACCGGTCAATTTCCATCCTTCAGCCACATTGCACGCTATGCCATCTAATTGGTTACTTGTGTTTTTCGAATTTTGATTTGCTGTGACATTATTGAGAGCAACAAATGCAGAGGTAGGCCCATTCACAACATAAATAGGCCATACTGCTGTACTCGGAACTTTTTGACGAAATGCTTGTGCGGTTTGAACTCCAGCCGCCGATCCCCAACTCGCCAGCCCCTGCGCATCCGAGGTAAGCACCTTCCCCGCGGCAGGAGCGCCTCCCGTAATCTTTACCTGGCCGTCCACTTGCAGCTGGTTTGAAGTAATCGAAACCGTTGGGGTGCCGCCGGGCGTGTTCTGGGTCGCCCCCGTAAAGAATCGGATGATGTTGGCTGAATTGAGATTTGAGTTGCCTCCGCCGATATCAATTTCATTAACTCCGCTAAAGATAGTCCCTCCTATGGCGCTCACCAAGCGCTGCGACATGTCGTAGGGAGGCATGGAAACCCAAAATGATTTCGGCTGACCCGTTGTTCTGGTGTTTGGAGTATTTGAATCGCCGCCGAGAATAAGTGCGGAAGGAAATTGCGCGGTGCCTGCCCAGACAACGTCCAGTCCTCCACCGCATGCAAAAGAGGCTGCACTGCAACCATCAGGTCCCATATTCCTATAGGTCGCGCGAATCCCAGAGCCAATACCGATACCAGTGATCGCTACAAGGCTCCCAGGAGGACCGCTGATCCCTAAAACCAAACCTCCTGCCTTGGTTTGAGACAAACGACCTATGTTCAAAGGCGCGTCAATATTACCTCCCGGAGGAGGAGATGTCGGCTCAAACCAGGCAGCATGGACGGCGCCGATCGTAATGCCCAGAAGGGTCGAAGCAACAGCAATACCTAAGTAAATTGAGATCCTGGAGAAAGCGGCTTTCATAACTCAATAAAGTTAGTATAGCACAGTAAAATGAAATAGTTGTGGATAACGTGCTCGCTTGATTCCTTTCTCCGAACCCGTTTCAACTCGCGAACCATAGCTCGCTCATGACGAGAACATGCCGCCCTGGTCGGAGCTCCCGGGCACCCGGCATTTTCGCTATTCGCTCGCACAGTTCTTGCTCGTTTCCGCTCATGGTTCGGAGAAAGGAACATGACTCGCTTGAGGTAAGACAGAATAAATCAGGTTAGCTGGTTCCTTGATAAAATCTCTTGTACTTTTTGCACGATGACGTCCAGGTCTTCGGACTTCTCGATATAATCTTCCATTCCAAGATCTTTGGCGATCTTCAGAGTATCGGCGCTAACGGCCGGCCACGGATCGGTCAAACTGGTTAAAAATGCAATTTTGATCCCTGTGGTTTTCGGATTCTGCTTTATGGCGAGCGCTGCGTCCGTTCCGCTCGCGCCCGGCATCCGGATATCCATAAGAATCAAGTCCGGCATCAAGTTGCCCGCCTGCGCAAGACTTTCTTCTTCATTGTGCCCCACGGCAATGTCGAACCCCGAAGCTGCGAGTTTTGCGGTAATGATTTCCAAAAAATTCTCTTCATCATCGACGACTAGGATTAATGGTTTTTCCCTCATAGCAGTTAATGCACAATGCCATTTGGAGAACTCGCCGAGCTATCGATTATGGCATCGCCGCCCGCTTCGACGGCGCCGCCGGGGGCATTCTCGAATCTGGGAGGCAGAAAAGATTTTACTCGCTCTGCAATATGCTCTAGATCATCCGTTTTCCGAAGATATCCACTTGCTCCCAGCTCCTTCGAAAATTTACTTCTGACATCTTGATCTGGAATATCCGCCTGCGGATTGCTCAAGCTGGTGAGAAACACGACGTTCACATCCTTCGTTTGGGAATCTGCCTTTAGCGCAAGCAGCGTTTCGGCTCCGGTAAGCCCCGGCATTTTCATGTCGAGCAGTATCAAATCCGGCTTTATCATTTTCGCTTTTTCGATTCCCTCCGCTCCGCTCAATGCTGTCTCAACCGTAAAGCCCGCGGCGGAAAGTTTTGCGCCGAAAATCTCTATGAATTCCCGCTCATCGTCAATGATTAAGATACGCGGTTGATCGGCCATGTATTTTCAAGTATTATAGCACATACTATGGTCATAGTTCACAACACGTAATTCATACTTCAAATACTAATGAACAAAGTCATACTAGAAATCAGGGCGGGGGCGGGCGGCGATGAAGCCGCTATTTTTGCCGGCGACTTGATGCGCATGTACCAGCGATATGCCACGAAACGCGGCTGGCGCTTTGGAATACTGGATCATAATCAAACGTCCCTCAACGGATATAAGTCGATAGTTGCGGAAATAAGCTCTCCTTTGCAGGCGGAACAGAATGTGTACGACCTCCTAAAACAGGAATCGGGCGTGCACCGCGTTCAACGAGTTCCGAAAACTGAAAAAGCCGGGCGGGTACATACTTCGACGGCTTCCGTTGCGATTCTGCCGGTCGTCGATCCGAAAGAAGTGAACATAAATCCGAACGACATCGAAGTGAGTTTTTCCCGCGCGGGCGGCCCAGGCGGGCAAAATGTGAATAAAGTGGAAACAGCGGTGCGCGTAACGCACAAGCCCACCGGCATCGTTATCTCCTGCCGGGAAGAACGCTCGCAGCACGCGAACCGCGAAAAGGCGATGGAAGTTTTGCGCGCGAAACTATATGAACAAAAAAAGATGGAGGGCGAACGGGCAATAGGCACGACGCGCCGCGAGCAGATCGGAACGGGAGACCGATCGGAAAAAATGCGGACGTATAATTTCCCCGACGACCGGATCACCGACCACCGCATCGGCAAAAAATTC
>CAYZZK010000063.1:0-5790 GCA_964483045.1 uncultured Candidatus Saccharibacteria bacterium | reverse complement strand
GGGTTCCCGGTGGCACATGATATCGTAGCCGGTATACTGTTGCCCCGTGATTGGGTCAGTGGTGCATGTGGCAGTGGCAGAACCGTATTTATCGGTGGCTCCCAGATTGTGCATTAATTCGTGGCCCAGGATTCTGGCGTGAACATCGACACTTAGCTCCGGATCAAATGAAGTCGCGGTACTTGCGTCTGTTCCAGTCGGGAAAGGAAAGAGGTAGAGAAAACTGTATTTGGACCCAACCGCGTTATCGATAAAATCCATACTGGTAGGGACATAATTGAGGACGCTTACAAATTTGGCGTTTTGAACTGCAGTTCGTGTAGCAAGAGGCACTGCCGTATTTGTTTCGAGATAGGTGATGACACCGTCCTGGTTAAGCGGTTCCGTCGTGCCTTCAACTGCGCTCCCCGGCGTCCATAAACTGCTCGGAATCGAAATTTGCCCCGATACGCAGGTCAAGCTCTTGAAAGGCCGGGCCGCGCCGTATTTATTGGCTTCGCGTTTCATCCAATTTCCGACCACTCCCAACATGCCGGTCGAGGAGGTGTCGCAGAACGTATTGACTGCGGCTTGCGGCAGCGCGGTGCCGCGATTGGTAATCACCACAACCCAATCCGCCTGCGTGTCGGTGATCGCGGGGAGAGCGAGAGTGGTAGTGCTCACTACATTTGACGCCGTCGAGTAGCCACCTGGATTGTGAGCGCGCACTCGGAAATAATAAAGAGTGTTGGGATTTAATTTAGTGCTTGGGTAAAACGTTTGATTAGGGCCGAACATGGCGATCTGGGTGAAGGGACCGGTTGAGGATGTAGACCGCTCTACAACATAATCATCTTCGGTGGTGGCGTTATCGGTCCACGAAAGATCCACTTCTTGGGGATAAACTTTTTTGACCGAAAGATTGGTAGGAGCGGCGGGAGGAAGCGGTATTAAAATACTCGCGAGGTTAGAATAGGGGGACGTGTTCGTTGTGTTAAATGCGTCAGCTCGGTAATAGTAGGTCGTTCCGGGAGTAAACGGACCCGAGTCAGGTATGTTGAACTCGCTTCCGGCGAGAATTCCCTGTGTTGAAAATCTATTCATCCGAACAAACCCGCTTGTCGGGCTTGTGGACCGTTCGATATCTATACCCTCTTCATTATTGGAAGTTTTGGTTACGAACACTTCAATTTCGTTTAAAGAAAGTCCGTAACCATGGACATTTGAAGGGGCGGTAGGAATCAGGGCCTCTGATCCGTATGTGACAGTCACAGTTCTATTGCTATTTACCGTAACATGGCAGCCGGCTGTGTCTTCGGAATCGCAACCAGTGAAGCCGGCGAAAATTGAGCCGGGATCAACCCCTTCGATTAAGGTTACATTCGTGCCGGCGGGAAAAGAGGCGGAACAGGTGGTGCCGCAGGTAATTTCCAATCCGGCGGTTTGCACAAAGCCGGTGCCGCTGCCATTTTTGGAAACAGTTAAAGTAAAGGTAGCGGCTTGGGCCTGGGCTAATGCAAAAGAAGCTAGTTGATATATAGCCAAAACGGCCAAAAGGACGAAAAACCCCTTAAAAATGGCCTTTTTTGCTGTTTTCGTATGTGAATCCCTTTTCTTCATTTTTATGAACAAGGGTGATACTACTCAGATCTAAAACAATGTCAATAGTCAAGGGAATTTCCAGTCACACCGAAATAAACTGCAAAAAACATCTGTGAAGGCGAAAGAATTTAGAAACGCAGTAAAATTTTTCCGCGCGATTTGGCTCGCCGCTAGAAATTCACTTAGTGGACTCGTTCCAAAAAATTTTTTGCGCAAGTTTTCGTCATCGATAGCTAAACTGATGACATGCGCAGGGAGTCTTTGTCCTGAATTGTGGAATTGTGGGCGAGGAGGAATCCTCACGTCGCTTCGCTCGCGCGAGTTATCGCGAGGATGACTAAATTTTACTCGTGGTGGGCGAGGAGGGAGTCGAACCCTCATGACCTTGCGATCGCAGGATTTTGAGTCCTGTGCGTCTGCCATTCCGCCACTCGCCCAATCTCCGTTTGATGGTACTTAGATTTTAGCGTAAAATCAATGAGAGATGGCCAGGATAATTGCGATCTGCAATCAAAAAGGGGGCGTTGGAAAAACAACCACGGCGGTAAATGTGGGCGCGTATCTTGCCGCGCTGGGAAAGCGGGTGCTGCTTGTCGATTTCGATCCACAGGCGAATGCGAGCTCTGCCCTGGGGCATGTGAACGTAGCCGGTGCGCCGAGCGTGTATCACGGCGTAATCGGACAGATGCCGGCGGAGGATTTAATTCGACCTTCGCAGCTTTTTAATTTCCATTTTATTCCTTCCGCGCCCCATCTGGCCGGAATTTTAGTCGAGCTTGTGGACATCAGCGGCCGCGAACAATTTTTGAGAAAATTCCTAAATGGTATCCGGCATACATATGATTATATTTTGATCGATTTACCCCCGAGTTTGAGCTTGCTTACGATAAATGGCCTCGTGGCGAGCGACGAGGTGCTGATTCCTGTCCAGGCGGAATATTATAGTCTTGAAGGCATCGGCCAACTTTTGGAGACGATCGAGCTTATACGAACCAACTTGCGGCATGCGATTGCGATTACCGGAGCGTTTATCACCATGTATGATAAGCGGGAGCGTTTGAGCCGGGAGGTTGCGAAGAACTTGCGCCGACATTTTCCTCACCGCGTGTTTGAAACGGAGGTGCCGAGGAGCGTTGCGTTGGCCGAAGCGCCCAGTTTCTCGAAGCCGATCATGCTTCACAGCCCAAACTCTCCAGGCGCGATTGCGTACCGGCAGCTGGCGGAAGAGATTTTGCGGCAAGAAATAGCGGCTGCAATGAGGCATGGCGCCGTAGCGAGTCCTGATTTCGGCAACTTTAATATATAATAAGAAAATTTTAAATAACTCATTTACTAACTTTCGATGCTAGGAAAAGGATTAGAATCTTTAATTCCGCCGATTGGAGACGATAAGCCGGAGGAGGAAATAAAAAATGTGCCGGGCAGTTTTGGCGCCCAAGAGCAATTTTCTGGTTTACCCACCGTTCCGCCGCCACCGACACCCGTGTCGCCTACAGAATTGCCGCCTTTGGCGGTGCCGGAAAAACCAGCCCAGCCGATTTTTCCTCGTTTCCAGGAAGCACGGCCGGCCGCTGTTGCGCCGCAACAACCGCAGAAAAAACCAGACGAAGATCACATCTTTCATCTCGAAGTTTCCAAAATTGTTCCCAATCCGAACCAGCCGAGGAAAAATTTTAATGAGGAAGGAATTCGCGAGCTTGCGCATTCTATCCGCGAGTTCGGATTTTTACAGCCGCTTGTCGTGACGAGAGTCGAGAAAGAAACACCTCTTGGGGTGGATGTGTCGTACCAGCTCATCGCCGGAGAGAGGCGGCTCATGGCGGCAAAGATGCTTGGGCTTGGGGTTGTGCCGGCGATTGTACGCAGCGTCGATCTGGAACGAGAAAAGCTTCAGCTCGCGGTCATCGAAAATATCCAGCGCGAGAACTTGAATCCCGTCGATACTGCCCGCGCATTTCAGCGTCTCCAGGAAGAATTCCGCATGACCCAGCGCGAGATCGCTTCGAAACTCGGCAAGAGCCGGGAAACCGTTGCAAATTCAGTCCGTTTGTTGGATTTGCCTCCATACATTCAGGAAGCGCTTGAGAAAGGGCTTATTACTGAAAGTCACGGGCGGTTTCTCCTTGCGATCGAAAACCCCGGCGCGCAGAAACGTCTTTTCGACGACATAGTTTTAAACAAACTCACTACGCGCGATGTGAAAGAGCGCGTGCGCAAAGAGAAAGATCCTGCGAGCGCGCTCTACGGCGAGGCACTCCCGCCGGAACTGAAGATGATCCAAGAGCGGCTCTCGGCCGAGCTTGGCACGCCTGTTTCAATTCACAAAAAAGGCGTAGAGGCTGGAAAGATTGAGATTTCATTTTTCTCAAACGAGGAATTACAAAATATTTTGCATAAATTCGGGACGGAAAGCTAATTCGTGAGCGTCCGGCGCGTGCAGTTGATTGACATCTCCTTGGGGTTTATTATAGTTTGGTCGTTCTTTGAAAGTTTATTTCTTATTTCGCCGCGGCATCGAGATGCGCCTGCGGGGATAAACTCTAAGCGAAAGGATTGTTATGACGAAGAATACTCCCACAGAAGAGTGGACTAAACCAACCCGTAAAAAAATTGCGATTTACACGCGCAAAGAGCATGAATTGCGCGTTCGGGTCCTAAAAGGAGTGCGAGTTCTACAGAAAGCCGTGAATGGTCTGCAGTACTTCATAGAAAAGGACAGGTGCGATTTTTTTCGGGAAACAGCCGAGTTTACGGTCAATGTTCCGGCGCTTCCCAGGCCAACACTGGCGCATCTACGGGCGAAATTTGATCAGGTTGATTCTATCGAGCGGGATACGTCGGCGACTGATGCGCTTACACTCACGCTGGGCACGGTTCGCCATCCGAGCGAAGAGGCCATCAGTGTCGATGAATACGAGATCCGGATCGCGCCGAAATCGGGGGCTTCCCTCGGTTACCAGCACGCGCTCTGGATCGAAGAAAACCAGGACCAGTTTCTAGAGCTCAAAAAACTGGTCGGGAAGATTTATATCATCTTCTCCGGATTCGTCATGGTGCGCTCAAACAGCAGCCGGAACAGCCCGGAGCTTATGGGAGGCACAGAGCGGTGGAAGTTTGTCTGGCACTGGCTGGTGGGCGATTTCACGCCGGCCGGCCGAATCGCTATCGAGAAGCAAAATCGGCTATTGTTGGTTGACTGAACATTGCTCTTTGGACTTTTTCCTAAAACAAATAGACAGGATTCTCGATCGAGAATCCTGTCTTCATTTTTATGTTTTCTTTTCCAGTTTATGGGGGTTGTGCATCGGGCAGACTTTATTGGAACAACGTTCGGGTATGGTTTTTGTGCCTTCCATCATGAGCGATTGGCATATTGGACAGATAGCGCCGGTGGGTTTCGCCTTTATCGCATTTTTGCACGTGGGATAGTTGGAGCAGCTCCAGAATATGCCGAACCGGCCCCTGCGCTCCACCATTTCTCCCTTTTTGCAGACCGGGCATTGTACGCCCGAAGAGTTTTGCGGCGCATTCTCGTCCCGCTTGATGAACTTGCATTTCGGATACCGCGAGCAGGCAATAAAGCGCCCGAAGCGCCCGTCGCGCTCCACCAGTTTTCCCTCCTTGCAGTCGGGACACATCTCGCCGGTTTCTTTCGGGCCTTCAAGTTCTTTGCCTTCCATAGTGCGCGCGCCGGTGCAGTCGGGAAACCGTTTGCAGGAGAGAAATTTTCCTGCGCGGCTTAGCTTGATAATCATGGGAGGGCCGCAAATCGGACATTTCATATCGGGGGGCGCATCGCCGAGAGTTGTGATTTTGGCCGCTGTTTTTAAACTGGCCTTGATGTCTTTCGAGAAGGGGACGTAAAAATCCTTCAGGGTTTTGGCATATTCGCGTTTGCCCGCTGCGATATCGTCCAATTCGTCTTCCATTTCTGCGGTGAATGTGTCGCTGATGTAGTTGCCGAAGTTATGTTCGAGAAACGTACTCACGACATCTCCGGTGTCCGTCGCTTTGAGTGAGCGGCCGATCTTTTCGACGTACCGCCGGTCTTCGAGGGTCTTGATGATCGACGCATATGTGGAAGGGCGGCCAATGCCCCGCTTTTCAAGCTCTTTGACGAGACCGGCTTCCGTATAACGCGCCGGTGGCTCGGTTTGCTTTTCTTCGCTTAGAAGTTCTACGAGCGTGAGCGGCTCGCCTTTCGCCGCC
>CAYZZK010000062.1:0-5895 GCA_964483045.1 uncultured Candidatus Saccharibacteria bacterium | reverse complement strand
AGTTGCATAGGGCATACAATCCTTTCTTTTCCCGCTCTCGTTTTGCTGGGTTTATCCTATCCGAACGTTGCATAGTAAGCAATAAGCCCTAGCATAAAAACCCAAAACCCCTTTTCATCGGGGTTTTGGGAGAGACCAGAGGTTGTGGTTCTATCTATAAACTGCAGGATAGAACCTGTCGCCTAGCGTTATTTCTTTGTAAGTACTGCTTCTTCTATTTCGCAGACGCCGCCGACGCAGGCCAGCTCTTTCTTCACGTCCGTCGAATCGGTTTCTTCATACAGAAGGATTTGCGAAAAGTCGATCGGGGGCAGTTTTTTCGCCAACTCTTCATACCGTTCTTTCGTGATTTCTTCGTACGGCGCGAGCAGATATGAGTTTTCTTCTCGAGGCAGGAACGAAAGGCCGCCGATCATATCCCAGTTTTTGTAGAGCCAGTGGGCGACTTCGATCCATTCGTTATTGCCGATCGAAACCGTGACCGACGGATTGTGCTCGGTATAATTCATTTTTACTTTTTTCCAATATTCAAGCTGGTCCAAAGCGGTAAGATCATCTTTCGTGACGGCGCCTTCCGGAGATTTTACCGGAAATTCGATGACGAACGTGTTTGCCGCGGAAAGCGACTGGCCGACTTCGGGGAAGTAGGGCACTTTCTGATCTTTCATCATCTGGAAAAGCGCGTCGGTGACGGCGATCCTCACGCGGCGGATGTAGTACTTCGCGTGGCGGGGGTGAATGCCGGAAGATGAATCCACCGTCTGCGAAAGGTTGCCGGACGGTTTCACGCAGGTGATGGAAGCCGATGCATTAACGCCGAAGCGCGAGGCGTATTCTTTGTTCACTTCGATTGCATAGTCGCGGAGCTTGCTAAGGGTGCTTTCATTCCGCACTGCGGCGGAGTCCCATTGCCCCGTGATGGATACGCCGAGCAGCCGCTCCGTGTCGCAATTTTTTTTCCATTCTTTCGAAAGATAGGGGAAGTTGGTGAGCGTTGACTGATATGTCCCCAAAATCGTGGCGATCCGCATTTTTTGAAGGAGTGTCGCCTCGGTGTCTTCGGCGCGGGCGACGATTTCCGAGAGGTTACAAAATTCTTTCGGCTGGAGAAGGATCTCGCCGCAGGGGTTCGTTCCTATCTTCGATATTTCGCTTTTCAAGATTTTTTGCCGCCGTTCGGGCATTTGATAGACAAGCCCTCCGCGATTGAAGATGCCCCGCTCGCCCGTGCCGCTCTTTGCCAAAGAAATCCACTCTTCTAGAAACTGGGTTGAGCTTGGTTTTTCATTATAGACTGCGGAGTTATTCGCCATTGCCCGCTGTGGTTCGGTGAAATAGAACTGGCCGGTTTTTGCGGATCGCATCTCGGGATCATCGAGGTCGGAGAGGGAGATCATCGCGCTCCGGCGGACGCCGCCAGAGACGACTATCTCGCCGATCTTGCAGCAGATGTCGTGGACGTCGATGTTTGAAAGGCGGCGGCCCTGCCGTGAAAGAATTTTTTTTCGGGCGAACGAGAGAAGCGCGCGGAGCGGTTCGGGGCCGGAACTTTTTCCTCCCATCGTCTTGAGCCGCGCTCCGGCGGGGCGAAGCCCTGAAAAATCAAAATCAATGTCTTTGCCGTCGAACCATGTTTTGAGTCCGAGGGTGAGCGCGTCGCACCATCCCTCTTTGCTGTCGGCGATAACGTGCGCCGGAAGTTTTTTTCCTATTTGTTTTTTTATCTGTGGGAGTCCCTGGACGGTTTGGCCCTCAACGGAGAAGCCGACGCCCGTGCCGCACATCGAGATGTACATGATCTCGGCGAAATCTTCCACTTTTGAGGGCGCGATGTATGAACAGTTGAACGCCGCAACGTTCGTATTGCGTGCCGCTTTGCCGGCGAACTGAAGAAGGCGCATCGAAGGCATCGCCTCCTGTTTCAAAATCGCTTCTCGCACTTCCGCGTATTCGGCATCCGTCAATTTATTTCCGAGATTCTCTTTCATGAAACTCACATAGCGATCGACGGTTTCAATCCAGGTCTCTCTTCTGCCTTCTTCGGGGATCCAGCGCGAATATGTCCGGTAGTAAATAAATTCCGAGAGTGGATTCCTGAAATATTTTCTGCTTTCGTGCGTAAGCTCCACCACCCGCTCCGGAACTGCCTTTTTCTTCTCTCGGATTTCCGCTCGATCTTTTCGATACAGGATGTATGCTTTCGCGGTTTTCGGAAAATCAGACAGGATAAGCTGCGTTTCGACGACATCCTGAATTTCTTCGATGCTTGGGACGTGTTCTTTTTTAAATTTCTTCGCGAGGGCCTCTACAACCGCCCCCGAAACCTTTTCGGCGTCATCTTTCGTGTTGCCTTCGCCCGTTGCCTGCATGGCGCGCGAAATCGCGCTCGTAATTTTCTGCTCATCAAACACGACTAACCGGCCATCCCGCTTCCGCACCTCCTTGAACTCGGCTTTTTTTGAAAAAAACATCGGAGAGAATTTTTTATAATTTTTTTAAATTTGTTTCGACGCGTGCTTATAGATTTTAACATTGCGCGTGCATCGAAGGTGTGGATAACTTTTTATTTTTAGCAGGATTCCGAAAATTTTTTTGGCAAAAAAGCCAAACCGTAACACGTGCGCTTCTTTAGTGTCAAATTTCTGAAAAATTTGTTCTCGCGAAAGATCCCTATGAGAAAAATCAAGAAATCTAGATGATTAAAGGGATTTTTATCTGGTTTACCCGCACCTATATATGTATCTTGCGTTTTGCGGGTCAGAAATAATGGTAGATTTTATACCAAAATAGCATTTTCCGTATGCAAATCGTTTGCTTGACCTCTTGGAGTGGGCTTTGATAAGGTTACGGCATATATGGACCCAGAAGAGGGCTTGACAGACAACGCTGTTGGAGAGGTCCGGCCGAGGAAAAAACTCTTTTCCATTCCGATCGCTTTTTTTGCCGGAGCAGCTGTTGTTTTTATTTTTCTGTTCATTCCCGACGCGCGGGATTTTCTCCGTGAAGCCGGTTCGGTTACTTCTAAGAGTCTATCCGATACATTTTCTCCGGATAAATTCGGGAAACGTGTCGCGGAAATAAATTTCCAGCCGGAAAATGCGGTTGCGGTGGAACGCGCGCCGAGTTCAAGCGACATCGTATCCGGTTCAGGAACCGGAACGCGGAGCTTCGCCGCGCCGGTTTTGGCAAAACAATCCGTGAAGCAGCAGAAAACAGAATTCAAGCCAGAAAAAAGCTCTGCGAAAGAAACCAAATTCGTAGATGCGATTATTTTTCCGATCCAGCCGGCCGGCGCTGCTTCCGGATCAGGTTCCGGAGGCGGCGCGGCGTTGTCGGAAACCGCTATTTCGAAAAATATTCTTATTGCGGAAGTTCAGATCGCGGGTGCATCCACGACCAACGATTTTATAAAAATTTTCAATGCGGGAAATTCGAGCGTCGATCTCGGCGGCTGGAAGTTGAGAAAAAAAACTGTTTCAGGAAAAGAATACTCGATCAGAGTTTTTCCGGATGGGAGCGTACTGTCCGCGCGCGGAATTTTTTTGTGGGCGAACTCGCAAAATAATTTTGATGCAATCATGCATGCGAATACGTCGAGCACGGAAACGCTCGCACCCGATAATAGCATCGCGCTTTTCGACGCGAACGGTGTGATCGCGGATGCGCTCGCATGGGGATCAAGTACGAATCCTTTTTTTGAAACATTCCCATATATTACAAACCCTACCGCAAATAAAGTTTTGTCTAGAAAACTTTCCGACGGCGCGATGCAGGACACAAATAATAATTCAAGAGATTTTGAAATTAAATGAAACTACATAAACAGAATGAATAAAAGCACATCGTGGGGCAGAGCAGCGAAGTGGTATGAAAAACTTTTGGGAGAGGAGGGGACGTATCAGCGGGATGTGATCCTTCCTAATATACTTCGTGTACTCGCTATTAAAAAAGGAGAAAAAGTTCTTGATCTTGGATGCGGTCCCGGTTTTTTCTCGGTTACCTTTGCAAAACTTGGGGCGAAAGTGATCGGTGCCGATGTCTCGAAGGCCATGATTGATGTGGCGCGGGAGAATTCCCCTGCGGAAATACACTACTATATATCACCCTCGGATAAACTTGATTTTATTGATGCCGGAGTTATCGATAAGATAGCGGTTATTCTCGCGCTTCAGAATATAGAACGCTTCAATGAAACGCTTAGTGAATGCAGCCGCGTGCTTAAGCCGGGCGGACGCCTATATATAGTATTGAACCATCCGGCGTTTCGGGTGCCAAAAGCGTCAAGTTGGGGGTGGGATATGGAGCAAAAGGCTCAATACCGCCGGATTGATTCATATCTTTCCGAGGCAAAAGTGAAAATCCAGATGCATCCGGGGGATCAGCCGGATGTATTTACTCTCACATTTCATCGGCCGCTTCAGGTATATTTTAAAGGACTGCGAAAAGCGGGCTTTGCCATCGCGGCGCTTGAAGAATGGATTTCGCATAAAAAAAGCGAGCCTGGCCCGCGAGCTGGAGCGGAAAATACGGCGCGGAAGGAAATCCCGTTATTTCTGCTTCTCGAAGCAGTGAAGCTAAATACTTGGTAAGCTCTAGGCAAAATAAAATTTACTCACTTTTTCTATTTACTATTTTATAATTACTTAACACGCCATGCGCTTACATAAATTTTTTGGAGAATTTAATCTTGGAGGCGATCGAATTTCAATTCACGACAAGGATCTTGTTGCCCAGTGGCGGGATGTTTTACGTTTCGACGTTGGAAGTGAAATTATTTTATGTGACGGGAAATTGAATGAGGCGCTCGCGCGGATTATCTCTTTTGGCAAAGACACAGCCAAGGTGGAAATTTTGGGTACCTCAAGGAATGAAAATGAGCCGGAGCGAAACATAATTCTCTATTGTTCGATTTTAAAAGGCGAACATTTTGAGTTTGTTGCGGAAAAAGCGACGGAAGTGGGTGTCAAAAAAATCGTGCCAATTGTCTGTGCGCGGACAATAAAGCCGAATGTGCGGGCGGAGCGCATTAAAAAAATCGTAAAAGAAGCCGCCGAACAATCGGGCAGGGGAATTATTCCCGAAGTTGGCGAGGAGCTTCCGTTTCTGTCTGCAACGCGCGAGGCCGGCAGGCATGACGTGAACTTTTTTTTCAGTGCACGCGGCGAAAATATGAAAGATATCGACGGAAAAAATTTTAGAACTGCAGGCATTTTTATCGGTCCGGAAGGCGGATGGACAGACGAAGAGGTAGGGCTTGCGAAAAAAACGGGGTTTCGCATCTGCTCGCTCGGGAAGCTCACGCTCCGCGCGGAAACGGCGGCGATCGTGGCGGCATACTCTGTTTTAAAAATGCTATGATGCTTTTATGAAATGCGTTTTTTGTGAGCTGCCCAAAATTAAAGAACGCGAAATCGCACGAAATAAATTTGCGTGGGCATTTTTGACGAACATCCCGATCGTGCCGGGCCATGCGCTTATTTGTCCGATTCGATGCGTATCGTCGTTTGAAGATTTGACGAGTGAAGAAAAGTCCGCGATTTTCGATCTGCAAACTAAACTTAAAAAGACGCTTACGAAATTATTCGGTGCCGAAGGGTTTCATGAGGCATGGAACGAAGGAAAAATTGCCGGACAGTCCGTTCCGCATTTTCATCTGCATCTTATTCCGCGCAAAGCCGGGGATGAGGGAATCACGGAATACGAACCGCGAAAGTTTTTATACCGGCCGGGGAGCAGAGCCGAAACGCCGGAGGCCGAGTTAAAAGATATTGCGTTAAAAGTTCGAGGAGGGCTTAACGCTATTCCTTAACCTACTTTGTGAATGTGAGTGAAGAGACCATTCTATCGAAAACCGCTTCCGTCACGCCCCGTTTTATATCCTGTACGGTGCTGAAC
>CAYZZK010000061.1:0-6007 GCA_964483045.1 uncultured Candidatus Saccharibacteria bacterium | reverse complement strand
GGCGCAGTTCGTCGATCTCGAAGCCCAGCTCAAAAATTATAAAGCCGAAGAAGAACAGTATCGCCAAATCATGGCGAAGGCGGTGAAGATCGAGGACGTCTTGAATGTCGCACAGCGCCTCGCGGAGGTGCGCGGGCGGATCGAGCAAACGCAGGGGCAACTGAATTACCTGTCTCGGCAAGTCGACATGTCCACGATTTCGGTCTCGCTCACTTCCGAGGCCGAAGTGGAGGTATTCGGCATCGTCTGGCGGCCGCTTACGGTCATAAAGCAGGCCTTCAAATCCCTGCTTGAGCAGCTTGTCCAGCTTGCGAATGCGATCATCTTTTTTGTGTTCGGCTTGCCCGTGCTCATTATAGAAGCCCTGCTCATCGTTTTCGTCATCTGGTTTCTGTGGAAAATCGCGATGTGGGCATGGAAAAAGTTTTTCGCTTGATCGAATGTCGAAAGAGACGAACCGCAAAGGCATTTCCGCAATCGGGATTATTCTTATTGCAATGGCGGTACTCGCAGGCGTAGCGGCTTCAACGGCGATCCTTCTTTCGCGCCGCGTTCCGACCGCGCAGGGAACACCTGAAGACGGTTCGGCTTCGTCGGGTACTGCGGGCTGGAAAACCTATCGGAACTATAAATATGGTTTTGAATTAAAATATCCGCCGGATTTTAAAATTGAATTTTCTTCGAGTTCGAAAATGACCGGACTCGGTATTTGCATTGAAACCCGCTGCGAAAAGTTTTTGGCCGTTTACGAGGAGCCGCTTCCGCTTGTGGGTCCGAAATATCAAAAGTATCGCGAAATAGAAACGCCAAACGATTCAAGCAACACGTTTTATTATTACGGGATAAGAACCTCGACCACTACTACCGACCAAATCCTTTCCACATTGAAATTTATTAAATAAGTTACAATTAGAATATGCTTAATCCCGACGCTAAACTTTCTGAAAAAATATTCGACAAGGATGTCGAACAAAAGCCGACGCGCGACGGATATGGTGCCGGCTTGGTGCTTGCCGGAGAGGAAAACCAGAATGTTGTAGCGCTGTGCGCGGATCTGGTTGAGTCCACTCGCGCCGAAGCGTTCGCAAAAAAGTTTCCGGAGCGGTTTTTTGAAATTGGCGTTGCGGAACAAAATATGGCGACTATTGCCGCCGGCCTGGGCGTCTCCGGGAAAATCCCCTACATTTCTTCGTATGCCACATTTTCTCCCGGGCGGAACTGGGAACAGATTCGGACGACAATCGCGTACAACGATTCAAATGTGAAAGTCGCCGGGCATCACGCGGGCATCTCTGTGGGCCCGGACGGAGCGACGCACCAGGCCACGGAAGACATCGCCATCATGCGCGCGATGCCTAATATGAAAGTGTTTGTGCCGTGCGACGCGGTGGAGGGGAGAAAGGCGACGATTGCCGCCTCCCACATATGGGGGCCGATTTATCTGCGATTCGCCCGCGAGAAAACGCCCGTCTTTACGACAGACCTTACGCCGTACACCCCCGGCAAGGCGGAAATTTTTTGGGAATCAAAGAAACCGCAGGTGCTTGTGATCGGCTGCGGCGGAATTTTATACAACGCGCTTCTCGCGGCGAAGGAACTGGAAAAAGAAAAGATTAAAACAGTCGTTTTGAATTGCCACACGATTAAGCCGATTGATGAAAAGAAAATCGTGGAGCTCGCGAAGAAAACCGGCGCAGTCGTGACGGTGGAGGAACACCAGATACACGGCGGCCTTGGTGGGGCAGTGGCGGAAGTTTTGGCAAAGCATTTCCCCGTGCCGATAGAATTTGTCGGAATGAACAATACGTTTGGCGAATCAGGCGCGCCGGCGGAGCTTATTGAAAAATACGGCTTGGGAGTGAAAGACGTAAAGCGCGCGGTGTATCGGGCGATAAAGAGGAAATAACCAGAGTTGAGAATTGGGACTTAGCGACCGGAAGAAGGGAAGGCGGCGAAATATTTTTATTAACTTCTAATCGGCAGCTCCCGGTTACCAGAGAAATGCCCAAAGAAGATCTCGTAAAATATATAGAAGAGGCGAAATCCCGCGGCGTGTCGGACAACGTCATACGGACAACGCTCCTGTATGCTCACTGGACAAAGGAAGAAATAAGCGAGGCGTTCAAGGGGTACGACGAGTCTCGGGAATATTACGATCCGGATAGGATTTTCGCGCTGGGGAATGCCCGCACAAGGGCGGTCAATTTCCGGAGCGATGGAAAAGCTGTTGCGGCGAAGATTGAGAAGAGATCCCGATTCGCCGTTATTGTTATTTTAGTTTTGATCATTTGCGGGGCAGCGGCTGCTTTTTGGTACATAGGATACGTGAACAATGTTTTTGTTCCGGTGACCGCAATTCCGCTCCCGCACGTGCTCGACGGGTCAAATTAAATCCGTTTTTGAATCGGATGCGCCGCGCTCCGGCCAGCTCGAAATTGGCGCGAGTGTTATTTATAAACTCGGTGCTTATATAGTATAATTGCTGTATGTTTGATGTGATCACCATCGGGTCTGCGACGCGCGATGCTTTTTTCGAAGTGAATTTCAAAACGATTCCGTGGCCGAAGACTCCTTCCAAGAAAGCGTATGCGTTGCCCCTCGGCGAGAAACTTGAAGTGGCAAGTACGCTTTTTACCATTGGCGGGAATTCTGCGAATGCGAGCGTTACCTTCGCTAGACAAGGATTTAAAACCGTTTGCGTTGCGAAAGTGGGGTGCGATGTCTCCGGAGAAGAAATCCGGCGCCGTTTGGTTCGCGAAGGCGTTGACGCGCGGCATATGTCGTGCACAGACAGGGCGCCGACGGCATATTCAGTTCTTTTAACGCAAGGTGGGGAGCGGACGATTCTCGGGTATCATGGCGCATCGGATTTTTTTTCCATAAAAGACGTAGAGCTCGCTGGGCTCTCCTCGCGGTGGTGGTATGTGTCGCTTGCCGGAGAGTCGTATACCATGTTCCCAAAACTGGTTGCGCATGCGAAGAAAAATAATATTGCAGTTGCTTTTAATCCGAGCGGACATCATTTGCGCAAAGGGAAAGCGGACATTATCCGTCTTCTTAAGGACATTTCTTTTTTGGTTGTAAATGATGAAGAGGCGGCATTTTTGACCGGCATTCCGTGGAGAAAAGAGCGCGACGTATTCAAAAAGCTCGATCAGTGGATGCCGGGGATCCTTGCCGTTACAAGCGGAAGAGAAGGAGTGACTGTCTCCGACGGAGAAAATAGCTATCACGCCGGCATTTTCAAGGAAAAGAAACTCGTGGATCGCACCGGCGCGGGCGATGCGTTTGGATCTGGGTTTGTGGCAGGGCTGATGAGGGGACAAGGGGGACAAAAGTTTTCAAAAGAGGAAATTCAATACGCAATTCGACTTGCGACTGCAAACTCAACATCTGTGGTCGAAAAGTTTGGCGCAACGGAAGGAGCCCTTACGGCGCGAGAATTCAAAAATCCTCGCTGGAAAAATTTGAAAATAGCTGTTAAAAAACTATAATGTCCGTTAAGCCGATTTGTGATTTTTGCAAAAAAGAACTTACGGAATTCGGCGCGCTTTTATTCAGTCCGCCGAAGAAAACCGGAGAGGTTAAGAAATTTCACATTTGCGTGCATTGTTACAAGGAAATTTTGAAAATCACGCGATTAAAAATAGCTGAAATTGAGGACGTGCTTTCGCTGGGGCCTGCATGGCTCAATTACACCAGGAAAGTTAAGAGGAAAAAAACATAAACATTTCGCAATGGAAAAACTCGCCAAAATTTTAGGCGTCGAAGTCGACCTTCTGAAGCGTCTCGACAAAGTAATGATCAGCCGCGTCGGGAGAAAGGGCGTTTTGGATCGAATAAGTGAAGAGAATAGTGTGCATGTGCGCGAAACGTTCCACAGGCTTGATATCCCTCCCGATGCGAATGCGGGCGCGGTGCACGCGGCGCTCCTTAAGGCCATCCGCACGAATGAAAAAGAGTTGTTCGCATATCTCCAAGTCGTTCCGGGCAACACGGAATTCGAAAAAGCTGCGCATCTCGCAAAGCAGATTGCGCGGGTTGGCCGCGGGTTTTTTTTAAAAAAGGAATTCGGCGCGGAGATTTTGCGGAAAAACCGCCCCGCGAATCTCCTTAAGTTTCTTGGCCTGCGAACCATCAACCAGCTTCTCGCGAGGCACGATGTGACGGAGATTTTCAGCGCGCTTCGGTTCATCGAGTCCGATCAGTGGATGCACGAAACGTTCGAAAAAGCGTATAGCGGGTTTACGGCTGCGGATTTCGAAGAGCGGGAAATCAGCGTGAAGGTACTGGGTCCGGAATGGAAAGAAGTCGCCGAAAAGTTCGTGGCGAAAAAACACCATAACGTAAGCCACCTCAAAGAGTTTGGGGTTATTTTTATAAATCCGATCGCGGAAGATATCCCGGGGAAGTTTTTGCGAGACTTCGCCTTGCTTTTGCACTATTTTCACGAAATCGAATTTTATTCCAAGCTTTTCAGGCGATACTCAACCAGCCCCGATTTTGCCGTTCGACTGAAGGCCTTGCTTCGCGGAGATGTTAAGGAGGTGATGACGGTGCGGGAAGGCGAATGGCTCATTGTTCAGCGGTATCTCTTCAAGGAAAATCCGCAGGATCCGCGGTTATTCCTGCCGCGGGTGAACCCCGAATCAATGCATTGGGCACGCGGCGAGCGCGATATTGCGCGGCTTGGCGAACAGGATAAGAACTTGGGGCTTGAAATGTGGTGGAACCGCGACTGGGTGGCCTGGTACGATGAAGTCGCCGGCCGGGCTGCGAGTTTCGATCTCGAAGACAACGCCATGTCTGCGGTTTCTGCCGAAGAAGGCAAAAAAGAGATTTTCGGGTATCATCAAAGAGAAGCGCTGTGGACAAAGATTTTTTCGGAATATGCAGGCGGGGAGCAAGAAATGGAAAAGTTGCTTCTCGAAAATTTTGACACGGGCAGCGTACTATTTAATCTCAAATCTCAAAACTAGTGTATGAAAACTTTACGGGAAATATTAAAAAACGCCGAGAAACAAAAAGTAGCCATTGGTCACTTTAATATTTCCGACCTCGCTGCATTGAAGGCGATTTTCGAATCGGCGAGGGAGCTGAATGTGCCCATCCTTATCGGCACCTCCGAAGGGGAGCGGGAATTTATCGGCGTGCGACAGGCGGCAGCGCTCGTAAAAAGTTTGCGCGAAGAATACGAGTATCCGATATTTTTGAACGCGGACCACACGTATTCGTTTGAAAAAGTGAAAGAAGCGATAGACGCCGGATACGACGCCGTGATTTTCGACGGCACCGAGCTTCCGCTCAAAGATAACGTCGCAACGACGAAAAAGTGCGTTGAGTATGCGAAGAAATGCGGTCGCGACGTGGTCGTAGAGGGCGAGCTTGGATTTATCGGCAAGTCGTCTAAGGTGCTCGACCAGATTCCCGAGGGGGTGAGGATAGGAGAAGAATTTTTGACGAAACCGAGCGAGGCTGCGGAATTTGTGCAGGAAACAGGCGTTGATTTACTCGCCCCTTCGGTCGGGAATATTCACGGGATGCTCTCTGGCGGGCATGATCCGGCGCTCAATATCAAGCGCATTCAAGAGGGTCGAGAAACCGCAGGGGTGCCGCTCGTCCTTCACGGCGGTTCGGGGAATTCTCCGGAAGATTTTGTGGGCGCTATCAAAGCCGGAGTGCGAATAGTGCATATCAATACGGAAATCCGCGTTGCGTGGAAAAAGGGCCTCGAAGAATTTTTAAAGAACAATCCAAAAGAAGTTGCGCCATATAAAATACTTCCGGCCGCGGTTGAGGGAGTCAAAAAAGTGGTAGTGGAGAAATTGAAGTTGTTTAATGGAATATGATTGATCGGCAGTTAAGAATTAAATTTCTACTTGTATTGATTGTTTTCGTGTTTTTTGTTTCATCTTCCGTTTCTCGCGCGCAGATATCGAGTCAAGAGTCAGGAATCCCCGACGCAAGAGTCGGGGCAGGCATGAGTCAGGGGGTGTCTCTCGCTTCT
>CAYZZK010000060.1:0-6059 GCA_964483045.1 uncultured Candidatus Saccharibacteria bacterium | reverse complement strand
GAATTCCAAAATGCAATCAATACCGCCCTGGGGACTCAATCATAGGCGCATAGCCCTTGCTGTTCTCATTCTTGCGCTCTTGGGGTTCATTGACGCGACCTATCTGACGCTCGCGCACTATCGCGGTGGTATCGTGCCATGTTCGGATATCGGGAACTGCGAAAAAGTGCTTACAAGCCAGTATTCGACGATTGGCGGAATTCCGGTTGCGCTTATGGGGTCGTTCTATTATTTCTCCGTTTTTCTCTGTGCATTTCTGTCTATGACGAGAAAAAAGGAGCGGTTTCTTTTTGCTGCTTCGGGATTTATTTTCGCCGGATTTCTGGGATCATTGTGGTTGGTATATCTACAGCTCTTTGTGATACACGCGCTATGCCTGTACTGCATGTTTTCGGCAACGATTGCGACGGTGCTCTTTGTGCTTGCGGCAGTTTTTGTTTGCGTTAAAGTTAAAAATAAGAAGCTGAAAAATGATATAATCAATAGCGACAAAAAATCTAATAAATCAAATGAATACTAAAATCATCGGTTGGGTATTACGAGTTTCGGTGGCGGGAGAGTTCATTGGGCATGGGATGCTCGCCCTCGGAGGCAAAGCGGATTGGATCAAATGGATCGGCCAATTGACTGGCGCTGATCCGGTGTTCGCCGGGCAGCTCTTATGGTGGATTGGAGCGTTAGATATCGTTGTCGCGCTTATTATCTTGATTCGGCCGATTCCGGCTGTGCTTCTCTGGGCGGCATTTTGGGGATTCTGGACTGCACTGGTGCGGCCAATCGTTATGTATTTGGGAGCTCCCAATGTCGGCTGGCTTGACTTCGTCGAGCGCTTTGCAAACTGGGGAGCGCCTTTGGCTTTGCTTCTCTTAATCGGCTGGCCGAAAACTCTGAAGGAATGGTTCTCTTAGTATGGTTATTACGAAGCTCGGCCATTGCTGCATGCTGGTAGAGGAAAAAGGATTGCGCATCCTAACCGATCCGGGAACATACTCGACGTCGCAAAACGGCGTGAAGAATGTCGATATCGTGCTGATAACGCACGAGCATCCCGATCATTTCCATATAGATTCCGTGCGAACTATTCTCGAAAATAATCCGCAGGCCAAAATTATTACTAACCGGGCTGTTGGAGCGCTGCTCGAGAGAGAAAAAATTGCGTACGATGTAGTTGAAGACGGTAAAAAAGCAACGGAGCGGGGAGTTGTAATTGAAGGAATTGGAAATGTTCACGCGGTCATATATCCTTCGCTTCCGCTCATTCAAAACACGGGATACTGTATCTCAAATAGATTGTTTTACCCGGGCGATGCGCTTACAAACCCGAAAAGACCAGTGGAGATTCTCGCCGTGCCTATGGCCGGCCCATGGCTTCGGATGTCCGAGGGAATCGACTACGCGAAAGAGCTCCGGCCGAAAATTTGTTTTCCGGTGCATGATGGAGGGCTTAAGAATCCGGGAATTGTGCATAAAATTCCAAGCATGATCCTTGAACCGCTGGGAATCCAATTCACGGTTCTCGAAATCGACTCTCCAAAGGATTTTTAAGATTGAGGTGCGGAGTAAAAGAAAACTTAATGAAACATATTTCAATTCACGCGCCTATCGGTCCCGAATATGTCATCCGCGTCTGTGATCCCAAGATCGGGATGTCTGGCTTTTTGGTGATAGACAGCACCGCGCTCGGCGTCGGAAAAGGGGGCATTCGCATGACGGCCACTGTTACGGAAGAAGAAGTGCTGCGTCTCGCGCGGACGATGACCTGGAAAAACGCGCTTGCGGGAATTCCGTTTGGCGGCGCGAAAGCGGGAATCGTATGGAATCCGAGCGGCTCGATCCTGGACAATCCGACGAAATTGGCGGAAAAGAAAAAGAAATTCGTGCAGAGTTTCGCGCGGGCGATTTCCGGCTTTACGCCGCACAAATATATCGCCGGGCCGGATGTTCAGACGGGAGAGCGGGAAATGGCGTGGTTTGTCGCCACAACGGGCAATGCCAAATCCGCAACCGGAAAACCGAAAAAATTGGGCGGGCTGCCGCACGAGCTCGGGAGCACCGGATTCGGTGTGTTCCATGCGGCAAAAGCGGCCGCCGAAATATACGGGCTTGATTTGAAAAGGGCTTCTGTTTCAATCGAAGGATTCGGCAATGTCGGAACCTTTGCATTCAAGCATCTCTATGAAGCCGGCGCTAAAATTATCGCCGTATCGGATAGGAGCGGAACGGCCTTCAGCGCGAGTGGGCTTGATTACGATAGAGCGCTGCGCGTTAAGACGGAGCGGGGCGCCGTAACTGCATATCCCGATGCGCACAAACTTCCGTATGATTCAATTTTCGGACTCGAGTCGGATATTTTAATTACAGCTGCGGTGACCGACGTAATCAGCGGGAAGAACAAGCATTCGATCCGGGCAAAAATAATTGTCGAAGGGTCGAATATCCCAATGAGGGAAGATATCGAAAAAGAATTATGGAAGAAGGGGATTATGATTGTCCCGGATTTTGTCGCTAACGCCGGCGGCGTCATCTCTTCGTATGCGGAGCATGCCGGGCTGTCGCCTAAAAAAATGTTCGCGCTTGTGGAAGAAAAAGTGGGCGCAACAACCAGGAAAGTTTTGGCGGCGAGTGTCGAACGGAATAAAAACCCGCGAGACGTCGCTCTCGCGCTCGCGCGGGAAAAAGTGGAACGAGCGACGAAGAAAAGAAAACGCACATTTTGATCTCGCAGTCGAACTTGAAATCCATGCCGGGTTTGTTAAAATCAGCGGAGTCTGAACGAGCCGGTGCGTGTGCGCCGGATAAGCTCTTCAGTTAACAACCAATCGCGATACATATTATGAAAGATCGCACCCTGGCGCCCGGAAGGGCGTCTCCGAACTCGACCAACAGCGGGTCGAATATCACCAGCGCGCAAATGGACACCAAAGCCTGATAGGCGACGGCAGCAATGCCGGAAACCATAAACCAAGCACGGCGTATCCACCCGGCCGCTGAATGCTGATAGGATCAGAATAGGCGAGGGCTCGAAAAAAAACCATAATTCAGCCGCCACCCACCCAGTAAAATGGATTGATCGGGTGGCGGCATTTTTATTTTTTCCAGAAATGATACAATTAAAAATCAAAAAGAAAGGTCGAAAAAAACCGAAATCAAATCATGAATAAGAAATATATTATCGGGATAGTAATAGTGATCGTAGTTATCGGGCTCGTATTAATTTTTGCCTCAAACCAAAGCGCGCCGCAGGAATCTGCTTCGCCGACTTCGCAAACTGCGCCGCAATCGGGTGCAGTGTCTGCGACCGGAAATATCGACGACATTGCGGCGGCCGCACTGATCGACAGCAATAGCGACGAGCCGGCGGCGGCGGAAAGCGATCAGTCCTTGCTTTCGGAAAACGATTCAGCGATCAGCGGTTACGGGCAATCGCTCGATGGCGCAACTCAATAACATGAAAAGCATACTGCAGAAAATATATGCGTTCGCCGCGATTTTTGCTCTTGTTGTCCCGGTTGCTTCGACATATGCCGCGACCAGCACGCGGGAAAAGGGGACTGTTCCCGCGCGAGAAAATTTTTGCTCGGTTCTTTCGGATAGATTGTCCAAGCTTGACGCCCGGCTTTCCGATCGGATGGACGAGATTACGGCTCGACGGGACGAACGGAAGTCTAAAGTCGAGGAAAAGGTTAAGGACCGAAAAGAGCGGGTGGATGACGCGCGCATGAAAGAAGACGATCTTCTTCAGGCGCATTTCGCCAAGCTCCAAGAACGCGCCGCGACCGATGCGCAGAAGCAAGCGGTGGTCGCATTCCAGACGGCGATCACGACGGCGATAAATGCCCGAAGAACGGCGGTTGATGCTGCGGTTCAAACATTTCAAGCCGGCGTTGATCAGCTTATTGCCGCGCGAAAGTCGGCAATAGATGCTGCGATCACTGCGCTTAAGGCGGCGAAGGAAGCCGCAATTGCTAATGCGAAAACGAACTGTGCCGCGGCAGCCGATCCGCGAACGATCCAGAATACTCTGAAGACAAGTCTGAAATCGGCGCAAGAAACATTTGTAAGTTCGATAAAATCGGCGCAGGACGCATTCAAATCCGGGTTCGCTTCCCTCCAAGGTGCCAGAAAATCGGCATTCGAAAAGGCGCACGCTGATTTCAAAGCCGCGGTAGAGAAGGCGAAAAGTGATCTGAAGGCCGTGCTTGGAGAATCTACAAACTCCACGACGACAGCAACGACCACGACGCCGTAGTAAAATAAAGACATTGCAACAGTCAAGGCAAGCCGGCTCAATAAAGCCGGTTTGCTATTTTTGTGAGAAAACCCCGCACTTTTATTGCGGGAGGAGGTTGCCTCTCTTCTCGTTGTAGCGCGGAGCGGGACTTGACGAATTTTTTCGGAGACTATATCATCTAAAAATCAATACAAATCAATATATTCCAAAGACCGCGGGCAGCCGAATTGGCAATAAGCCCCGCCGAGGAATAGCATATAGTTCAATCCTGCTATTTTATGGTCTTTGAGAAAAGGCCATTTTATTTTCGGGGCTAGGCACGGAAAAAATACCTTTGGAACGGAGATAAAACGGCGCAAGGGCGGTAGTAATTAAAGCGATGAAAACAAAAGCACAGAAAAACAATGAGGTAGAAAAGGGAAAAAAATTTTTGGGCGAAAGCCAGGCCCTGGTTTTTTCCGATTTTACGAATATCCCGACGAAAGACGTAAGTCGCCTTCGCAGGGAGTTGAAGAATATCGGCGGTAATCTGTTCGTCATCAAAAAGCGGCTTCTCGGCATAGTTCTTAGGGAACAGGGGGTCGAATTCGATCTCAAGAAGTTCAAAACGCAAGTAGCGACCATTTTTTCCAAGCCCGATGTCGAGGGAATCAGCAGCCCGGTGTATAAGTTTTTCTCTACTCTCGAAGTTCCCGAAGGCAAGGAAAAAAACGTATGGATGAGCCGCATTCTCGGAGCGTATGATCTAAACGAAAAAGTATTTGTTGATGCAGCGCGGGTTACGGTGCTCGGCAAGCTGCCATCCCGGGAAGTTATGCTTGCCCAGACTCTCGGCATTCTCGCCGCGCCGATACGTTCGCTTCTCTATATTCTAAAAAAGAAATCGGAATCCTCGCCTGCGGCGGGCGAACAGACTGCTGCCCCGTCGCATGCTGATGCAGTAGCATCGGCGCTGGCACCGGATGCGCAACAGCAAGAAACAAAATAATTACGAAAAGGTCGTAGCTAAAATCATAAATTCAATGGAGAAATATAACGATTTGATTTCCAAAATAGAGTCCCTTAAGGTTTCGGAGCTCGCCGAGCTTGTAAAAGCGCTCGAAGAGAAATTCGGAATTTCGGCTGCGGCTGCGGCCCCGGCGGGCGGGGGAGCGGCTGCGGGACCGGTAGAAGAAAAGACCAGTTTCACCGTGGTCTTAAAATCCGCCGGAGCGCAAAAATTGAATGCCATTAAAGCCGTTCGCGAAGTTACCAGTTTAGGCCTCAAAGAAGCGAAAGATTTGGTTGAGGGAGCGCCGAAAACGGTAAAAGAAAACGTGAAAAAAGAGGAAGCGGATGAGATGAAGAAGAAACTCGAAGCGGCAGGAGCAACGGTGGAGATTCAATAACATAAACTAGAGAAGTTTATATAGTACATGGTAAAGAAAAAAATCTCTTATAGTAAAATGTCACCCAAAGAGATCATTCGCAAGATTAGAGAGGGGCCTTACGAGAAAACGGCAACTAAAGAGAATCTCGAAATGCTTCAAAAAAAGATGGAAACTCGGATTAATGCTCTCGAAGTGCGGATCCGCAAGCTGGAACCAAGACAACGGTAAATATGGAGACAAAAAAGGCAGCCATTGAAACTCGGCGCCTTTTTTGTTTATGATGATAAGAGATTTTTGGGCACTTAGTTCAGCGGTACCCGTCCGACCGAGCGACTCGGTCGTTCGGGCGGGGAGCGTCCCCTTATTTCTCCGTTAAAATTAGATGCACCTTTAGCTCAGTGGCAGAGCGTCCCGTTCACATCGGGAAGGTCGTAGGTCCGATCCCTACAAGGTGCACA
>CAYZZK010000059.1:0-6195 GCA_964483045.1 uncultured Candidatus Saccharibacteria bacterium | reverse complement strand
GGAGGAAAGGCGGCATGATGGAAAAAGTTGTACTGGACGTCACCGCGGAGTTCTGCAGCATGGTCGTAATGCCTAATCCCGATCCACCGATCACGACAACGGCTCTCGCCCGTGAATATCGGGATGAAATTAATTCAGTCACGCCCTCGGAATCAAATTGCGACTGGGTGCTCCCCCTATACCTCACCGACGAAACAAAAGCGGACGATGTACTCGAAGGCATTGAGGAAGGAGTTGTGCAAGCCGTCAAATACATGCCGGCGAACGGTTCGACAAACACGGCGCGCGCAGTCACGAAAATCGAAAAACTTTTCCCGCTCTTCGAAAAACTCGAGGAATATACCCGTGCAAACGGCCGCAAGAAAAAAATTCCGGTCCTCCTTCACGGCGAAGTGGTCGGAGAGAATATTGATCCCTTCGACTCCGAGCGGATATTCTATACGAAAGCGTTTCCGAAAATTCGGAAACGCTTCCCGGCGCTTCCATTCGTCTTTGAGCACATCTCAACCAAAGAAGCTGCTTGGTACATTGACTCTTGCGGTAATGAACCGACGTGGGCGACAGTCACGCCCCAGCACATGCTTTTCGACCGCCGGCGCATATTCCAGTCCGGAGAAACGGCGAATGGCACGTTCAGGCGAGGGCTGTTCCCTTCAATGGTCTGCTGGCCGCTTCTCAAAGAAAGAAAAGACCTGGCGGCAATTCAGAAACTGGCGAAGTCGAAACGGCGCCATCGGCTCGGACTCGGCTCCGACCGCGCCCCACACCGACACTTTCTCGTTAAAGTTCCACTTGAAGAATGTGGAGCGGGCGGCTGTTACCAATGGCAAGCCGTACTTCCCATGTACGCGTGGGCGTACGAAAAAATGGGAGCGCTTAATTACCTCCAGGAATTCGCGTGCAACGACGTTCCCATGGACGTGTATGAACTTCCACAGGGGAAGAAAGTGGTTCGGCTGATCAAAGACAGCGAACACCCGACCATAATCCCGCCACGAATTAACCTCGAAGAAGACTTCATCGTCCCCATGCTCCACGGGGAGAAAATCCCATGGCGAATCGAGATGGTCGAATAAATCTCCAACTTAAACAAACAACAAAGAGCCGCTCCCAACCTAAATTAGAGCGGCTTTTCTTTTAGGAAAAATTTCAGCTGCTCGCTTCGCCAATGCTTTTACTGGAGCGGGACACCTTCATTCCTCGTCCTCCGTTGCTTCCACATCTGACTCGGCTTCGGAAGAAACGCTCCGCGAGCGGGGAGCGGGTCCGCGGATTGGATTTCGATTCGCTTTCCGCAACAGCTCGCCCCGCACAAATTGCGCTTTCTTTTTGTCCAAGGCCGGAAGGATGATTTCGGAAGGAGCGGAATTGCCGCCTCCCATACTGGTCATAATAATAAGATGGCCAACGCCCATCAGACGGTCGAGGATGCCGCACTTTACCGTCACATGTTGTATCTGATGGTATACGATCCCCATCTCGTGTTTCACGAAATAGCCCCGCGTTACGTTGAAAAACTCCTCATCGAACCGGAACGAATATCCCCGATACTCAAAAAAACTTCTAAGGAGAATGAATACAAAAAGCCCTAGCCATGCAATCGACAGAATGCTAAGGCCGTAATCAGTCCATTCATGATACGCAAAAGGCACGCGATTTTTTTGCGTCCATAGCCCGGCCAGTATCGCCGCCAGAATGACCGGCCAGGTCAACCGGCGGCTTAAAAAAAGCAGAAATGCCCTTGTGCCGAGGCGATGCGTTTCGGAAAAATCCATATCTCATATAAGTATTGCATAAAATTTTATCGCACGCATCAACTGCCCGTCGAAGAGATTTGCCAATGCTGGTATACTTTCCTCATCATGCTTATAGACAATGTCACCATTAATGTGTCGGCTGGGAAAGGGGGAAATGGAGCCGTCGCTTTCAGCAAAATAATGATGTCCTTGGGCCCCACTGGCGCTTCCGGCGGCAACGGAGGAAATGTTTATCTCGAAGCAGTCGCCGATCTCGGCGCCCTTCGCCGCTTTCGCGCGAAAAAAGTATTTTCGGCGGAAAACGGGCGAGACGGACGCGGCTCATTCCGAGACGGGCACCGAGGAGAAGATCTGGTCCTTACGGTGCCCCGAGGCACGGTAGTCCACAATCTCACCGCGAAAACTAACCATGAGCTCACCGCGCTCGGCGAACGCCTGCTTGTGGCGAAAGGCGGAGGAGGCGGCAAGGGCAATTTCCATTATCGATCCTCGACAAACACGTCCCCGAAACAATTCCAGCGGGGTCTGCCCGGCGAAACATGCGAATTGGATCTGGAGCTCAAGCTCATCGCCGACGTCGGCCTCGTGGGATTTCCGAATATCGGAAAGTCGAGTTTTTTGAACGCGGTAACGAACGCCGAAAGCCGGGTTGCGAACTACGCATTCACCACGCTTGAGCCGCACCTCGGCGCATACGAAGGGCTCATGCTCGCGGATCTTCCGGGCCTGATTGAGGGCGCTTCTTCGGGAAAGGGCCTGGGAATAAAATTTCTCCGACACATCGAGCGAACCAGAATTCTATTTCACTTTATCGATTCGGCTACTCTCGATCCTCTCGCGGACTATGAAACCCTCCGGCGCGAACTCGGCGCATATAATCCCCTTCTTCTCGAAAAGCCCGAATACATCGTCATTTCCAGAACCGACCTTATTGAGGCGGGTCGCCTCGGGGAAATAATGGACGCGCTTGCCCCACTCCACAAAAAAATCATTCCGCTCTCGATTCAAGACAAAAAACGGATGACTGAAGCACGGAAAGCGCTCGATCAGATTGTTAAAGAGATTACAGCGCCAACGAGCGCATAACCAGCCCGACCATGAAAAATTGGCCATATCGAAAAGGAGCATTGCGAGGGCTCGTCGTGGGAATTATTTTGGCACTCGGAATATATCCCACAATTCTGCTAAGGCGATTCGATATCTATGGAGATACGCACGTAAATATCTCGTGGCTCGTCGCAATCGTTGCGACATGCGTGCTCTTTGGAGTTTTAATTCAATACCTCTCGGGGAAATTGAAAAAGAAACAGCTTCCGCCCGCTCGTTCTTGATTAAAACCGTGGCATCGCACGGACAGAATCAAACAAAAAAAGCCCGTGGTGCTCCGATACCGGAGTCCACTGGCGGCTTATTTATTTCGATGCTACAGCTAGTCTACAACAATAGTTTGCTCGCGATCCGGGCCCACCGAGACAATTTTTATATCCACGAGCGCCCTGTATCGAACAAATCCTATCAGTTCCCGAAGTTTTTGCGGCAATTCGCCATATGTTTTCGCATGGCGAATACTTTGCTGCCAGCCATAAAAACTCTCATACAGCGGATGGCAGTACGCCATGAGATTGCAATCCGGGATTGCAACTGGGAGTATGTCTCCTTTACGGAAGACTCGCTTGCCCCATCGGTAATCGGGGCCTCGATACACATATTCAGTGCAGATTTTGATTTCTTGGCACTTATCCAGCACATCGAGCTTTGTCAGAGCCACGTTGGGCCCCGTGTGACGAATGGAGTACCGCAGAAACGGAAGGTCGAGCCACCCGGTTCGCCGAGGCCGTCCGGTAGTCGCTCCGTATTCGTTTCCAGCTTTCCTGATACCAATTCCCTGATGGAACGGATCCGGATCGTTCACGTCCACTAAGGGGTAGAGCTCGGCCTCACTTTTTTTATTTATAGTGGAATCCGCGCACCACTCTGCCGATTGCTCTCCTCCGATCTCCGTTGGAAACGGTCCTTCGCCCACTCTCGTCATATAAAACGCCTTGACGATACCGAGCGAAAGATCAATATCCCTTTCTCGAAGGCCGACACCCTGCGCAAGCCCGCGCACAGAACAGTCCGCTGAAGTGACGTACGGATATGTTCCGGTGTCGATGCCAAGCAGATTGCCTTGCGTGCCCTCAAGGAGTATCTTGCGGCCGCGATTGCGCATTTCCTGAAGCAGCGAATCGGTGTCCTCAATCATGTGCGCTAGACGCTTGCCGTATCCGCGATACGTCTCAACGATAGCGTCAAGGTCAAAGAGGTCTCCAGCGCTCCAGAAACGGCCGAGGTGCTCATGCCGCATCACCGCTTGGACCACCGAGGGATCGTACTGGCCCAGTATCATGACTTTTTCCTTAATGTTCCGCCGGAGCTTCCGCACGAAAACATCGGTATTCAGCATGTCGTTTACAAACAATCCGACGCGCGCGTAATAATCCGCGTAGACCGGGCCGATACCTCGGCCAGTTGTTCCAATCCTTCCTTGTTTCGAGGCGCTTTCCCTCACCCGATCCAGCACAAGGTGTTGCGGCAAGACGAGCCGTGCGTTAAGCGCAATGTAGAGGTTATTATAGCTTAGCTTTTCTTTCTCAAGCGCATTGAGCTCTTCGCATACTACCCGCGGATCGAGCGCGGTCCCGCTTCCAATGATATTTATTTTGCCATAATTATCATAGAGAATTCCCGAAGGAACAAGGTGAAACACGTACTTTTTCTCTCCACGCTGGATGGTATGCCCGGCATTCGCTCCCCCAGTGCCGCGAGCGATCCCGTCCGGCCATTCGCCGAAAAAGTCGATCAACTTGCCCTTTCCGGTGTCTCCGAACTGGTTGCAGACGATCGCCAACGTCCTCACTCCATTAAGGAGTTTTTCTATATTTTTCTCGTTATTCATTAACCCCTTTCTTGCGACCTGTAATTCGGCGCATCTTTGACAACCACAACATCATGCGGATGGGATTCGGCTATTCCTGTCGAGTCCAAACGACGGTAATCCGCTTTCGATTGGAGCTCGGGGACGTCCTTTGCCCCTACGCCCCCCATTCCCCGACGCAATCCTTCGATAAGCTGGGCAAAGGTGTCCGCGAGAGACCCGGAACAAGGCACGAGACTTTCCACTCCTTCCGGCACAATCGCAGACTTTGCCGGATCTCCCTGCCCATACCGCTCGCGGCTGGCCCTGCTTTCTCTCATAGCGTCAAGCGATCCCATGCCTCTGAATTTTTTATACGTCCGGCCTTGCAGTGTGACTTCTTCTCCCGCGGCCTCATCCGCTCCAGCGACAAGCCGACCGACCATCGCATAATCCGCTCCCGCTCCAATGGCGATCGGGATGTGCCCGGAATAAACAATTCCTCCGTCAGCTCCAACGGTAACGCCCTTCCCCCGAAGAACTTTGGAGCAGTTGTATACGGCCGTTAATTGCGGGCATCCAATGCCCGCAACGAGGCGCGTGGTACAAATTGAACCCGGCCCCTGGCCAACCTTGATTCCATCGGCGCCAGCGTCAGTCAAGCGAAAGGCGGATTCCGGTTCGGAAATATTTCCGACTACGATATCGACCCGCGGGAAAAGCCGTTTGGCTTCCTGCAGTGTCGCGATCATATCGATCGTGTCTGCATGGGAAGATTCCAAAACGAGGGCATCCACCCCGGCATCCACAAGAAGCGCGGCCCGTTTATCCAGCGGCTCGTCCCTCATGCTGCCGATCGCGGCAGCCACTCGGAGATGCCCCTTTTCATCGATATTGTGCATGGCCAACGCTTCTCCCCGAAAGAGATTACGCTCCACGTCGGAGAACACGTACAAAGCCAAGATTCTCCCTGCGCCATCCACAAGCGGCAGTTTTTTTACCTGCTTGTCTCTCATTATTTCATAAGCTCCGCGTAGATCCGTGTCGGGAGACGCCGATACGGGGTTTTTGGTCATTACATCAAATACCTTAAGTTCCGGCTGTCTTCGCGCGAAGTCGAAAGCAGTCTGCGTGAGCAAACCTACCAGAATTTTGCCGTCATCTACGACCGGGAAACTCCGAAACTTGTATTTCCTTTTCTCGATCCATTCTATGGTTTGGCCCATAGTCTTATCTTTATGGATGCAAATCGGATTGCCTATTTTCCCGCCGATCTCCCGTTTTACTTTTCCCACAATGGAAGCCTGGCGGTCGGGAGTATTGGAACGGTGAATTACACCCAGCCCACCGAGCTTTGCGAAAGCGATCGCAAGATCCGCTTCCATTATTTCCATGGCGGCTCCGACGATCGGAACATTGAGTGGCACCTGCGGAGAAAACCGGCTCTGGATGGAAGTCGCCGACGGAGCAGTTTCTGAATAGCCCGTCTTGAGTGTTACTTCGCTGTACGCAAGCGCTAGCCCAAGCCGATCCATTTTAGCG
>CAYZZK010000058.1:0-6226 GCA_964483045.1 uncultured Candidatus Saccharibacteria bacterium | reverse complement strand
GTGGAGATGAGGATGAACCAAGTGCCGGTTCTGCGCTACGAGATGCGGCTCCTTGAGTTTCATGGGGGCATGATCCGGGGCTGTAACAACGCCCTCGGCGATCAGCAGCATCCCGGGCAACTCATAAGAAGACCCAAAGTGAGGGCCGAGAGGAGAAACATACACATAGCGGCCATTCAAGCGGTGCTGGGTGTTGAACAGCGGGCTTGCTGTCGTCGTGGATGGCGGGCAATTGTCCAACTTTCGCCGAAGCTCGACCCAGTTGGAGGCGAGTTTTACCGCGAGAATATCTCCTTGGCGTTTGGCCTGCATGTGGCCCGCTCGCTCAATGGATCGAATGATGGGCGGTTTTAATTCCTCGAGGAATTTCTCTTCACCTCCCTCCACGAAGGCCTGATAGGCCTCGTCTTTAAGCTCCGCGAGAAACGGCTCTTCGTCCATTCCCCCAAACCAGACGTTTGGCCGGCCATTTAGCTTGAGGAGAAATTTTTCTCCCCCGGCGAGAGGCCTGAACTCGCCCGGAACATGTCCGGGGATAACAATTGTTTTCCCGAGTCTGTGCGGAGTATCGAGACTGGAAAAGTCGTGCTCGAATCCTCTGGGTTTTCGGAGAAACTGAAGTATCGCTCCTCCAGCCCGCTTCGGCGCCTCTACGCCTTCCTTCAGCGGCAACTGCAATGTCTGCGTCTGCATACCATGCCTTTCTTTTGGGTTGATCTCGTACCGCGAGCTGCCTGGATCGTACCAGACTATTTTTCCCACTTTACGGTTTCAACGTTCAGATTTAGTTTTACTCCTCCATACCTATCCCGGTCAAGCAATACAAACCGCAGAAACTCTGTATAATGGAATAAGTTGCTTGGAAATTGACTAAATAACAGGTTTATGGTATACAAGGCATAGTGCCTTGCGCGTCAAGGAGAAAGAACACAACTGGAAATTACTAGAACTGGAGGAGGAGGATATGCAAAAAAGTTTGACATTGCGATGGGTGCGAAGCGTTAGCATTCTCGTGGAAATCCGGATTGCCCGGTATCAGTCCCAAAACCAGGTGGCGCCGAATCTGCCAAAACCGGCGCAGCAAGTACCGGCGGGCAACGAGCCGAGGCCGCTCAACCTTGAGGAGTGTCTCGGGAGTATCGGGTTCCTGGCAATGCGGACTCACAGCGAGCCCGTGTGCCGGCCATGGCATCAGCGGGCCAGGAAAACCGAAGGAATTCGGTTTCGATAAACACGGCGGCGGCCGGGCCCTAAACAAAAAAAGCTCCTCGGATGGGGAGCTTTTTCATGTACAGCGACGGCCTCCAAACCCTCGCTCCAAAGGCCGTTCCGTGCTAGAATAAGATTGCCGCATGGGGACGGTTTTTTAAATTATTATGGCGAAAAGCGAAGCAAAAAAGGCGGAAAAGGAACAGAAAAAGACTGCCCACCCTTCGTATGAGGCGAAGGATATTTACGTACTTGAAGGGCTCGAACCCGTCCGTAAGCGGCCGGGCATGTACATCGGCACGACGGATGTCACCGGCTTGCACCATCTCATTTGGGAGGTGCTCGACAACTCCATCGACGAGGCGATGGCGGGATACGCGAAAAATATCACCATTGAGCTTTTGCCGAACAATCAAGTTTCAGTTATTGACGATGGCCGCGGGATTCCCGTAGACACTCACCCTCAAACAAAAGTGTCCGCGCTCGAAACCGTGATGACCACGCTCCACGCCGGCGGGAAATTCGGTGGGGAATCGTATAAAGTGTCCGGCGGGCTCCACGGCGTAGGCGTCTCCGTGGTAAACGCTCTTTCCGAATGGCTCCGCGTGGAGGTAGAGCGAAACGGCGGGCTCTTCGTACAGGAATACAAGAGGGGAAAGCCGGCGGCAAAGGTAAAAAAAATTGGCACATCCAAAACCACCGGCACTAAAGTAATTTTTTCGCCGGACCCCGAAATTTTTGCGACGATAGATTTCAACGACAACAGGATCATCGAGCATGTCCGGCAACAGGCGTTCCTTACGCGGGGCGTACGCATAAATTTCATCGATCGCCGGGGGAAGGTGCCGCAATGCTACGGATTTTATTTCGAAGGCGGGCTTCTCTCTTTTGTGAAGCACCTCGCCGAAAACAGGAAACGGCTCCAAGACGAAATCTTCCACGTCCACAAACAGTACGAAAAAATAGAGGTGGAAGTGGCGTGCATGTACGTCGATGACACCAAAATAGAGGAATTGAGTTTTGCGAACAATATCTATAATCCCGATGGAGGGATGCATATGGCCGGATTCAAGTCGGCTCTGACGCGCTCCCTGAACGCCTACGCCCGCGGAGAAAAATATTTGAAAGAAAAGGACGAAAATCTCATCAGCGAAGACACGCGGGAGGGCCTGGTGGCGATTATTTCCGTAAAACTGCCCGAGCCGCAATTCGAAGGCCAAACCAAGGCCCGCCTTGGCAGCCCCGAAGCTAAACCGGCCGTGGAAAGCGTCGTGAACGAAGGCCTCAAAGAGTTTTTGGAAAAGCATCCCCGAGATGCGCGCAGCATTATCGAACGGGTGCTGCTTACCGCAAAGGCCCGGCAAGCGGCGAAAGCGGCCAGGGAAACCGTGCTCCGGAAAGGCGTGCTCGACGGGTTCACGCTCCCGGGCAAACTCGCGGATTGCGCTTCGAAAAATCCGGCAGAATCGGAGCTCTTCATCGTCGAGGGCGACTCCGCAGGCGGCAGCGCAAAGCAGGGACGGGACAGGCACACGCAAGCAATACTGCCGCTCAAGGGCAAGCCCCTGAACGTGGAAAAGGCCCGGCTCGATAAAATGCTCGGCAATCAGGAAATGCGCGCGCTCGTGGTCGCCGTTGGAACCGCCATCGCTGAAGAATTCGACATATCCAAACTCCGATACCACAAAATCATCCTGATGAGCGATGCCGACGTGGACGGCGCCCACATCAGAACGCTTCTCCTTACCTTTTTCTACCGCTACTTCAAACAGATCATCGACGCAGGATATGTGTATGTCGCCCAGCCACCTCTCTATCGCCTTCAAGCCGGAAAAGAAATCCGCTATGCATTTTCCGACGCTGAAAAAGAAAAAGTGCTTGCGGAAATTCAAAAAACAAAATCCAAAAAGAACGCAAAAGAGGAGCCGAAAGAAAAAGAAGCGGGGGCAGAACCGGCAATTGAAGAACAAGACGGCGGAGAAGAATCGGCGGTCAAAAAGGCCGGAGTAAGCATCCAGCGCTATAAAGGGCTGGGCGAGATGAGCCCCGACCAGCTATGGGAAACGACCATGAATCCCGAGCGCCGAATTCTGAAACGAGTGACTATCGAAGATGCGACCGCGGCCGACCGGCTCTTTGAAGTCCTTATGGGAGATGAAGTAGAACCGCGCAAGAAGTTCATTCAAGCCCATGCAACCGCCGTGCAGAACCTGGACGTTTAAAAACCTGTTTCCAGCGGTATTTTCTGATTTCTTGCCATTTTAGGCATTTTTTGATATATACATAAAGTCCTACACTTGCCATGATCAACAAATTAAAAAACTTTGTCGGCGAATCGAAAGTAGAATTTCGTCATATCAACTGGCCGACTCGGCAGGAGGCGGTACGACTGACGGGCTTCGTGATCGGGCTTTCGTTCGTGCTCGCGGTCTTTTTGGGCGCTGCCGACTACATATTTGCAAGTCTCCTCAAGTTGATTGTCGTACGATAAATTAAAGAACGTAAAAAAACGCATGCGAGAAAAAGCGCATAAGCCGGAAATTGAAAAAACAAAAACGAGGCGGTGGTACGCCATACAGACGTACTCCGGATATGAAGAAGCGGTCGCCCGATACCTCAAACAGCGGGTGGATTCGCTTGCCATGAACGACAAAATTTTCAACGTCGTCGTGCCGAAGGAGAAAAAGATAAAAGTAAAAAGCGGCAGAAGACAGACTATCGAAGAAAAAATATATCCCGGCTATGTGCTCGTGGATATGATTCTCACCGAAGACTCGTGGTATGTGGTACGAAATACGCCGCGCGTAACGGGGTTCGTGGGAGCGGACAACACCACGCCGACTCCCCTTTCCACCGCGGAGGTAGATGTGCTTCTCGCCAGGTCCGACAAAGATGAAAATAAGTTTGCTGTTGACTTCGCCGTGGGCGATCTGGTAAAAATCATAGACGGCCCGTTCAAAGATTACGACGGAAAAGTATCCGAGATTGAGGAAGAAAAAATGAGAATCAAAGTATTGGTTCCGATATTCGGGCGCGATACGGCAGTCGAGTTGGATTCTCTACAGGTCAAGAAAATATAAACCAAACTTTTAAGATGCCCACACAGTGTTTTTTCTGCTCGCAAAATATACGAAATGTCGACTACAAGGAAGTAGACATGCTTAGGCGGTTTGTTTCTAGCCAGATGAAAATAATCGACCCGAAACACACGAGCGTATGCGCCAAGCACCAACGAAAGCTCGCTGAAGCGATTAAGCGCGCCCGTTTTATGGGGCTTCTCTCATTCGTCAGACGCTAACGCGATGGAGGGCTTGAACCAGAATGTCTTCAGGATACTCTTTAGTATTGCCCACCAAAATCTGTTTCTGGACGTACTGGTTGTTTTTCTCGCAACGTATCTCCCTTTTCTTCTTGTAATCGGGCTTCTCGTTTTTGCATTTTCACGAAAAGAGCCGCGCGAAAAGATTTTTATTTTTATCGAAGGGCTGCTTGCGGCAATCCTCTCGCGGAGCGTGATTACCGAAACAATCTGGTTTTTTTATGCCCATCCCCGCCCCTATACGGCTCTCAATTTAAGTCCTCTCGTGCACGTTCCCGGGAATTCGTTTCCCTCTGGGCATGCGGCTATTCTTTTCTCGTTAGCCACTACTCTTTATTATTTCGACAAACGCCTCGGGGGTTGGTTTTTTCTCCTTGCATTTATAAACGGTGCAGCCAGAATCGTCGCCGGAGTGCATTGGCCGCTCGACATACTCGGCGGCATGGCGGTGGGGATTTTTAGCGCGATTATCGCGCATAGGATTTCGGCGGGCAGTTGGGAGAAAATGAAAATCCTTGCGCCTGTCCCGGAAAAAACCGATTCGGCAATATAAGGGTGCCTTACCGGCCGGAACCGGAGAGCCGTCTTGAAATGCGGCATACATTTCCTTTCTTTTCTATAAATCCCTCTCTGGCTAAATCGGTGAGATGCTTGGAAAGCGTCCGTTTCGAAAAATTACTTTTCGCAAGAATCTCTTTTACGGAAATTTGCCCTTCAAGAATTACTCTCAAAATTTTTGATCGCTGCTCGCGGGTCGAACCCTCAAACGGCGATTGAACGGCGTAGTGCGCGCTCCGGCGCGACGCCGCATTCCCGAATTTTTTCTTAAGCATCGCGCCGTAATCCATCAGGGCCCAATACCATTCGCGCGGGTTTTCATAATCGAGCGTCGCCGCAATGAGCTCCGAAATATCTGCATCCAAAACATTCCGCTTCTTAGGAAAAAAGAAATATATGAACACTGTCCGGATATTCGTTTCAACGAAGATTTCCGGCTTGTTGAACGCGAATGCCCGCACGGCGCCCGCAGTGGACTGCCCAATGCCCGGTAAACTTATAAGCAGTTCTTTCTCATTCGGCAACTGACCGTTGAAGCGCCCCGCAACTTCCCGGGCGATCGCTTTAAGCTGCAACGCCCGTCGGTTGTATCCCAGGCCCTGCCAGGTTTTTAAAACGCTTTTAAGCGAAGCTTTATGCAGCGCGGAAAAATTTGGAAATTTTTTGATAAATTCTTCATACTTCGGCATCACCCGGTCCACTTGCGTCTGCTGGAGCATAATTTCCGACACTAAAATTTTATACGGGTTTTGAGTCCTTCTCCACGGGAAATCACGTTTAGACAAACAATAATATTTCCATATTACTTTTCGGAAATTTCTAAGTCTTGAGACCAGAATTTTTCTCATCCTTAAAGTTTCCATGATAAACATACCCGTGTAAACAGGATATTTGACAAAGTGGGAGGTGAAATGGTATATTCCATTTGTGGGAACTATAGAACTCTAAATTCTAGCAGAATTCACCGTTGATCTCGTTACGATCGTAATCGCGAGCTTATCTCGCAGACGGTTAGCATGGTGCATAGCTAGCGCTCCGCACTACAACCGCCAAAACAAAAAAGACCACCCTACGCCCGAAACCGCAAGTACTTGGTTTCAACGTAGTCCGGTGGTCTATTTTTTTACACTAAACTATTCC
>CAYZZK010000057.1:0-6411 GCA_964483045.1 uncultured Candidatus Saccharibacteria bacterium | reverse complement strand
CGAAGAGACCGGCGGTGACGTTGTTCGCGGTAATCGTGCCGGTGAAAGCGCCCGTTGAATAAATATTTCCCTGGACGGTCAGCGTCCCGGAATTCGGCGTTGACGTTCCAATTCCCACCGTCCCGTCATTCCGCACTACAAAAATCGCGGTGCTGTTGGGCTGGAGCACCTTCAGCGCGAAATTATTCGAATCAGTGGACGAAGCTGTGATTAAAAATTTTGTGTCTGCCGAGGGGTTCGACGTGCCGATGCTCAAGTTGTTTGCGGAGTTAACTCCGATTGCGCCGTTTCCGGAACCGGGAAGAGCCCCCGGGCCGGTAAACGCCAGAACCTTCAGAATTCCGATCGCACCCGCCAATAAAAACGTCGACACAAAAACCCGCAGCCGTATTTTCATTACTGGAGGATCATGTCTTTCTTTAGAATCTGGTTTCATGTGCTAAAAAATACGGAATCTTTCCCACGATCTTATTTCTGAACCGGCGGAGGCCCGGACGGGCCTTTAAAAGTATTTTCCTGCGGAGTCGCCGGCTGTCCGGCGGTGGGCGCAGTTCCGGTGCCCTGCTGTGCCGGAATGGACGAAGGATTTTGAAATGCTTTCACGACCTGGCTATCGTTTCGCAGACTTGTCCAAAATAAGATCTGGTTTTCGTTGAAGTAGACCGTATCCACCGGCCCCCAAAATGCCGACCCAAACGGCAATACGCCGAACTGCGGCTGGTTGTTTTGATTCGTTCCTCGCTGCAGGAACCACACATCCGTCATGTGCGGGGTCGGAAAACGGCTGAATTTGCCAAAATAAATATCTCCGGTGGTCAGATAGAGCGCGGTATATGCCGACGGCCCGGACGGATTTGTCGGCTGCCAATGCGAGACGAACCACGAGCCGGCCCACACGCCCAGCGCAATGAGAACGACGAAAAGGATAATAACGCCGAGTATAATTTTTTTACCCATACATGTACTTAGTCTTTACTCGCGACAATTATATATCCTTGAGGACCTTTTTCCGGACCGCCGCATGAAACGCAATAAAAGATGAATTTGCCCGCTGCGGTGGCGCCAAACTGAATTTTCTTGGTTTCACCTTTTTTAATCATGACATTAAAACCATAATCGGGTTGATTGAAATCATAATTTTTATCCACCGCCGTCACGTTGATATTCGCCGTATCGCCCTGGTTCACAATAACCGTGTCCGGCGTAAATGCGTCATTCGAGATTTTTATGTCGAAACTTCTGTATGAAGAATCGTTTGTCGAATTCGCCGAGGCAACAACTGCCGGCTTTGCAATATTTTCCTGAAGATTTTCCGAATTTTTATCCGGAACAACGATATCGGTTGGCGGGGCCTCTCTGGTCGCAAATTTCTGCGGCTCCGGAGAGTTGCCGGACGCTTGCTCTGGCGAAGTTCCGCTCGATGAAGAATTTTGCCTGCTTAAGCTAACCAGAACGATAATTAAAATAACCGCTGCGACGGCGATCGCTATTCCGGCTACTTTTTTCCCATCTAGTTTTTGTCTATTAAAAGCCATACTCCATACAATTTTATCAATATTAACGGTACCGTCAATCGCAATTTATACACAGCTCAATAAATTCCCGACAATGCAAGAATTTATGGGCAACTAATCGAGGAGGTAGCAAGCGATCCGGTGTTCGTTATGGTAACCCGATAACAGGAAATGCCATTCGGGGCCTTAAGCACCAATCCATTGTTTATGGTATCTATGTATACATCTCCGCCGCTCACCTGCAGTTTGGAATTCGCGGAAGGAGTTCCAATTCCTACGTTCGAGCCGTTGAAATAAATCAAATCGTTCACGGAGCTCCAGGTCTGGCCGGCAAGTCCGAGTTTGTATGTGGCGGCCGAGGATGGAATAACGTTGGAGTCGAATGTCGCGGCCGAGACGCGCGCGACAGCCGTCTGCAGCGCCTCGCTGAACTGCTGCTTTAGGTTTTGAGTTCGGAAAGCGATGATGAAAGCCACGCTTACCGAGTCATGCCCGGGTGCATTTTGCCTTTTCGTGAAACTCACGCTCGAAACAGTCACCTTACTCGATGTGAGGGGTTGAGGAGTGCCGGCGTCTGTTTGCTTGAGATACAACACGCCGCCGGAGAGATACAAATATGTCGGATCTTCGGCGCTTGCCGTCATCCGCAACTTGAGCGTCGTTGTCGCGACATCAGGGGCAAGCTCTATCAAACTCGCCCGCTCGGTGTAATACTGGATTTGCTGAAGCAAGAATTGGCTTTGCTGGTTCACCTCCGTCACTCCCGATTGCTTACCGTAGATACTCGTCACCGTAACCAAGATGGAAACAAACGAGATCATTAAAATCGTAAAGATCGCGGAAAAAAGGAGAAGCTCGATGAGCGTAAATCCGGCGCTGCCCGTATTTCCGTGCACGCGAGGCCGGATTAAATCCAGGCGCGAGGAAAAATATTCTCGGAACGATTTTAGGTGCATTGCCACTATTATACTACAATCATAAAAATTTCTATCTGATTGACGCAGAATAATTCTGAAATCATGCTTCGACTTGCGAAATACAATACTCGCGAAGTAAAATCTACCAGTATGGCGCCATCGTCTAGTCTGGCCTAGGACACAGGCTTTTCAAGCCTGGTACACGGGTTCGAATCCCGTTGGCGCTACTAAGTGGGATTTTTTACCGTCATATTCCCCGTTCAGCTTGTAAATCGGGGTTAATTTCGGGGTTCCAAATTTTTCTCCGTCAAACGTTAATTTCCCTTCAAAAATTTTCTTTTGGAATCGAAGGCGATCTGGATATTCCAACTCTGACCATGTTTTCGCGGTGTCTCTTGCAAACTCGAAGAAAAATGCCAAAGCTTCATCCATTTTGAATTCTTCAATCTGATTTTCTCGCAGAAGAGTATTTTTCTGATTTATTCTTTCCGTAATCAAATTCTTTTGCTCTAGAAATTCATCGTCGGTATATTTCTGCGCACGATGAAGTTCGAAAATCTTTAGACGTTCCCCTTCTAGATTATCAATTTCTTTTCGGACTTTCATATTCACCTCGCTAAACTTTTGATAGTTCTCTTTCCATGTGCGCACCACGATTTCTTTAAATGCTTTTTCGTATTTAGCGTTAGGAGAAATATTTTTAAGATATTCAACAAAGATGCCTTCGAGTTTTTCTTTCCGGATCGATTTCGCCATTTCGCAATTCTGCTTGTGATGGTGGTAGTAGCCATAGCGTTTTCCACGTCTTCCACGAGAAAAGCTTCCAGTTAAGGGCTGACTGCAAAATATGCAGACAACTTCCCTTCGAAGTGGAAAATCTGGATTAAGAGCCGAATGTGGAACAGATTTTGATGCACGCCTTTTATATCCCTCTTGGCATTGCTCGAAAAGCTCTCTGCTTATTATTGGTTCGAAGGAACCCTCGTACCTGTCACCTTTTACCTCCATAATTCCGCAGTACAAAGGATTTTTTATTATCTTTTCGATGAGTTGAGCGCACGGCATTTTATTTTCTGCTGTTTTCATGCCTCGATCTTTAAGAAAAGTAGCTAGGGATTGATAGCTGTGAGTACCTTTGGCGTATTCTTCAAATGCTAAGCGGATATACGTAGCGACATCTGCCTGCGGTGTAATGTTCGACCCCGGAGAAGGACGATAATAGCCTATAGGAGCTCTTAGTATCCAAATACCCTGCTTTATGCGCTCCAGCATCCCATTCCTTGTGCGTTCGGTTCGAACGTCATTATCAAATTCTGCCGACACTGATAACATGCCTGCCATCCACTTACCAAAAGCAGTTTCATTAATCGGTTCTGTTGCTGATCGTAACTCCGTGCCGCAAAGTCTCAATTTAGAGACAATAATTGCATAATCAAAGTTTTTTCTCGAGAATCGATCAACCTTATAAACGATAAAGTAATCAACTAATTTCTTTTTGGACATGCAGAAATTGATTGCTTTTGTAAATTGCGTTCTATCAGCAGTTTTTGCCGATTCTCCCTTTTCAACATAGATCTCTAAAATTCTAATCCCATTTCGTTGAGCATAATCTTTGCAAATTCTTTCTTGAGATCCTAAGCTCGTTCCATCGACCTGATCTTTCGATGATACCCGGCAATAAATTATCCCTGTTTTTTGTTTCTCAGCATCCATGATTATATTTTATTCTTCCTTTCGGATTCATGTAAGACCTTAATGGGATTTTTGGAATCATGCTTTTTCCACCAGACCTCGAAAGCTAACTGTGCTAAATCAGTCATGTGTTCTATGGCTTTAGTAAGTTCCTCGTCGGGAACTGCATTTAAAGTCGAATCAATTTTTCTTAGGTGTTCTATGCTAAGCATCGCAGGATGCTTTTGGGGTAAATAAAAATCCCCAAAAGATACTTGCGCTGTGACTAACAACGCCTAGCAGCTTTTGGGGCTTGTAGTGCCCAATCGCAGGATTACTACCCTGCAATGTGCTTATATCGTACCACGCCCACGAATTAGAAACAAGGGCATTTGAAAACCCCGAAAAAGGAGTTTAGAGTAAAGATACAACTGAACAGAATGCCTAAACCTCGCAGCAATGCGCGGCATGGCTCAAAAACCGATGAAGGGTATTAAGCTCCTAGTCAGAGCAACCTTCATCGGTCATATCTCGAAAGAGGTATGGGTAGCCGCAAGGCTATCGCTGGCTGGGAGCTTTGTGTTTCCAGCTGCAAAAAACCGATGAAAAAATACTTTCCTAAAATATTTCTGCTGTTATTGGTCGGCTTTTTAATTATTCCGCAAATATCATTGGCGGCATGGTGGAATCCGTTCACGTGGAATTGGAACCCCTTTACGTGGTTTCTTTCGACTCAAACTCCGTCAAGCCCAATCTCTTTGACGCCGCCCGATAAGTCTAAAAAACATAATTCTAATTCTTTTGAGATATCCCCGAACCAAAAACAAAATAACATTGTTTCAAAACCAAAACCTTCTTCCGACAACACGGCTCAACAAGCAATCGTACCTCCGCCGAATACAACTCTTTGTAATGGCAATTATTGGACGAATTGTCCTACTGGGCAGAAATTTTACTGTCCACAAAATGGTGATGCTCAATGCTTAATTCAGCAAAATAGTCCTCAGGCTGTTTTGAATAATGAGCTTTCTCCCGAAGAAAAAAAATGGCTTGATAACGGATGGATAACAACCGCGCAATTGGAGGCTATTAATACGAATACGATGAATTCCACTCAATTCGTGACTTTACTGAACTCAATAAAGGAAAAAATAAAACAAAATGATCCCTACTTGATTCAAAAAAATATATTATTGAAATATCTTTATAATCCTCCTTTAACACCAAGTGAATTCTCTAGTCTTCCTAATGATATTCAAGATCTACTTAATAATTACGGAAAAGATACTAGAACTATACAGGCCCAAATCAGTTTGATAAATCAACAAATTCTAAATTACGATTTTAATATAGATCAAAAATTTCAGACATTAATTAATAACTATTTGATCTCTATAGGCCTACCTGCAACACAACCAGTACCGACAAGAACAAACTGCACTTGGTCTTTCGGCACAATGAATTGCTATAGCAACTAGGAAGATTCAGAGTAAGTTTATTCCTTGCTCTCCCTTAAAGATTTAAGCTTGTCCCTCATTTCTTCTCTTAATTCTTCTGCTTCACGACGTAGCTCAAACTCCGGCGATTCCCTGTATTCAACTTCTGCAACAATAGTTTTGTTCACGAAATAACCGGCTCGATCTAGAATGTCTCGACTTGCATTCAACCTCACAGCTTCATTTTTTGCCTTCTGAGAGAGCTTATAGACCATTGATACGGCATTTGTTGCCTTATCGTCTAAATACGCCCTAATCGCAGGTTTTCGCAGGTTCTCGCTGCCAATAGAATGCGCCGTATTGCGATTCTTTGGCTTATAGACCTGCATAGCCGCTTCGGTCGCATTTCCGGTCTCAAGGTAGTGAGTAGTGAATTTTAATTGCTTAAGACTCAATTTTTCCATTTTTTGAACTACTAAAGTTTTCAAGCTCAATATTTCGTTTCTCAAGATTTTCGTTTTCTTTTGTTAATCTTTTATTTTCATCTAAAATCGGCCCTCTTTCTTTGTAAAGCTTTTGATTCTTGTTTTTTTCTTCTTCAAATTTTTCTTTCAAATCTTGAATTATTGTTATATCGTTCGAACAAGTTTTTTTGTAATCATTTAAATAATTCCATTCACCGCTTTGCAGGAAAAACTCCCGCAGATAATGGCGGATCAGAGGCATATTTTTTTCCGCCCTGGCCACTTTGAACAGATATTGCTGCCAATCGAGAACCAAGCCCGCGTATTTCTGGTCTTGTTTAATGCCCTGTTCGGCCAGTGTTTTTACCTGTTGATAATCTTTTTTGGCAAAAGCTTTCTCAAGAAGTTT
>CAYZZK010000056.1:0-6455 GCA_964483045.1 uncultured Candidatus Saccharibacteria bacterium | reverse complement strand
CGGATGGACATTAACCGCCGGCGCTAAGGCCAAATTTATTTTTCCGAAGACGGTCATACAAGGCGGAGAGTATCTCGTCGTGTACCGAAAAAATAGTAAGCTGACGCTGCGGAATACCGATGAGACAGTTTCACTCTATGATAAAAGCGGGATCTTGACGGATTCTTCTTCGTTTGTCGGCACGGCGCCGGAAGGGAAAAGCTGGAGCCGCACGGGATCGGAAGCGCTGGGCCAAAATTTTGTTTTCGCGGAGCCGACCCCCGGAGCGAAAAATAACGTATCGCGCGTCAGCGCCCTAATCGATAATCAATATCCAGGGGGCATACCGCTGAACGCCAAACTAGGCGGAGGAGAATTAATTTTCCTTGCGATTGCTGCCGCAGTAGTGGTATCCTCGCTGGTATTTTATAGCGTCAAAAAAAATGAATATCTTGACTACATATTCTTCGGCAAATACTAAGGCGCTGGGCGAGAAGCTCGCCAAGCGAATCTCAAACTTACAACTCATCCGAAGGGACATTAGGCCAAGCGACTCTCCAACCTCCAAAACTGGGAGAGCATTTGTTATCGCTCTTTCGGGTGATCTTGGGGCTGGGAAGACTACGTTCATTCAAGGATTCGTGGGAGCCCTCGGCATAAAAAAACGCGTAACAAGCCCCACGTTCATTCTTTTTAGACGATTCGCCATTCGCCATTCGCCATTCACCAGTTTATATCACGTGGACGCTTATCGGATTAAAAGTCCAAAAGAGATCGCTGCATTGGAATTTAAAGAAATTTTATCGAACCCAGCAAACATCGTACTTATAGAGTGGCCGGAGAATATAAAAAAGATTTTACCAAAAAATATTTTGCGGATTCAGTTTGCGCATGGCCAAAAAGAAAATGAGCGCCAAATTGTTTTCAAATGAATGTTGTGGCCTGACGGGCGAATTCCGGAAATAAAAAGGAGAGTGTCGCGCGCGTGCGGCACTCTCCGTGTTTTTTTACTTTTGCTTTTTTAGATAACCTGTTGGTGCAGTAAGGCAAGATGCTCCGCAATATCCTTTCGGTATGCCTTGCCCTTGAACTGAATCGCTTCGGCCCCGGCGTACGCGAGTTTGTGGGCTGCGTAGAAGTCCTTTCCGATACCGGTTACGTCCAGAATTCTACCGCCGGAAGTAAGAAGTGGCTTCCCGCCATCCGGGGATGAAACCCCTGCAGAGAAAACTAGCGCCCCGTAGTCCCTGGCTTCTTCAATGCCGCTTATTATTTCTCCGTCACTCCGGCCTTCCGGATATTTTTCGTCGGTGAGCACAACAGTAACCGCGGCGGCGTTTTTCCATTTGAGTTCCATGCCGCGCAGGCCGCCGTCATGCGTCGCGGCGTGGAGCAGCTCGACCAGGTCAAAGTCCGCGAGCGGCAAGATAACCGCTGCTTCCGGATCGCCCAAGCGGACATTGAACTCGAGGACGTAAATTCCGTCGGCGATTATCATAAGTCCGAAGTAGAGGATTCCCCGATACGGGATTCCTTCGTACGCCATGCCCCGTATCGTGGGGAGTACGATGTCCTCCATGATTTCCTCGTGGAGATTCGGCGTTATAAACGGATTGGGGCAATATGCTCCCATCCCTCCGGTGTTTTTGCCTTCATCGTGTTCGAATCTGCGCTTGTAATCTGCGGCTGGCAAAAGGGGAAGGGCGGTTGTTCCGTCTGTAGCGACGATAAAAGAACACTCGCGGCCATATAGGCGCTTCTCGACGACGATTCGATTGCCCGCAGCTCCGAATTTTTTGGTCACCATCAATTCATCGATTGCGGCAAACGCTCCCCACTTGTCATCGGGAAGATAGACCCCTTTGCCCTGGCACAAGCCATCCGCTTTGATGACTTGCGGACGCGCGCTGTCGCATTCGTCGCGAACATAAGTCTTTGCCTTTTCCGAGTCGTCAAAAACCCGGAAGTCCGGGGTGCGGATATTGTGTCTCCGCATGAAGCGTTTCGCGAAAATTTTGCTTCCCTCGAGACGTGCCGCTTTCATACCCGGCCCGACGCACGCAATCCCGAGAGGAGAAAGTCGGTCGGCGATGCCTAAAACTAGCGATTCTTCCGGTCCGGGAATTACGAGATTCGGACTAAGTCTCCATGCGAGCTGGCACAAGCCGTCGATGTCGTTTGCCTTCACGGCGTGCAGTTCTGCCATGGGTGCCATGCCCGCGTTTCCCGGCGTGCAATGGATTTCGACGCTCGGTCCCAGTTGGTCTTTAATTGTCGAGACTATCGCCGATTCTCTTCCGCCCGATCCTATTATGAGTATTCTTCTTTTCATTCGCATTCCTTCCGTTCAGTATTTTTTCGATGTTAATTTTTGTTTTTAGCCGGAATGGCAAAGACAAAGCTAAGAAAGTTATACGCTCCTCTCAAAATAATGGCAAGCATATTTTTGTCTGTTATGATTAACAAATGAAAACTCTGCTTTTGATAGACGCCAACTCGATCATTCACCGCGCGTTTCACGCGCTTCCGCCGCTTACGTCGAAAGACGGGAAACCGGTGCAGGCAATCTATGGCCTGTCTAGTATTTTTTTGAAACTCTTTCGGGAAAACAAACCCGACTATGCGGCGGCGCTCTTTGACCGGCCGGAGCCAACGTTCCGAAAAGAAAAATTTAAGGAGTATAAAGCCCAGCGGCCGAAGGCGGCCGACGAGCTCATTGCGCAAATCATCGAAGCTCACAATTTTTTTCCGGCATTCGGGATTAAAGTATTTGAAAAGCCCGGGTTCGAGGCGGATGATCTAATTGCCACGTTCGCGGAGAAATTCAAAAACGAGCCGGAAGTTCAAGTCGTTATCCTCACCGGAGATCGCGACACGCTCCAGCTTGTCCAAGATGAAAAAGTGGTCGTGCGGACGTTCAAGACCGGAATCAGCGACACTATTACATATGCTGAAAAAGCCGTCGTGGAAAAATATGGTCTTCGTCCCGATCAGCTTATAGATTACAAAGCGCTGGTGGGTGACCAGTCGGACAATATAAAAGGAGTGCCGGGCGTGGGGCCGAAGACTGCGCTCGCAATATTGAGTCGTTTCGGCACGCTTGAGAAAGCATATGAAAGCATGTCGGAGGATCCAAAACTCGAGGCCAAACTGGCTCCCTTTAGAGAAAACGCGTTTTTGGCGAAGTCGCTCGTAACGCTGGAGCGAAACGTGCCGGTCGACGTGGGCGCTCTTGAATCCTTGAATGTCGTTTATTCCGAGCATGCCGTGAAAAAGTATTTTCTGCATATGGGATTTGAAGCGCTCATAAAACGTCTCGAAAACGGCATTCTTCCGCCCAAGGAAAAGTCGAAGAAGCCGCCGACTCTTTTTTAGCCCGGAAATCATTTTTATCTGAAAGCAAAAGTGATATCATAGGAGGAACAGAGGCACGATTTTACTCATTATCTTGTATTATGAACGAAAATCTCGCGCGAGGAATGCTTAAAAAATTAAAATCGGTTTTCGAATGGCCGGAGTTTAAAATCGTATGGATTATTTTCGCGCTGCTTGCGGCGGCGTTCGTGTTCGCCGCATTCTATGTTCCGGCAGTTGTAATCGCAATCGAAGCAGCCCTGATCCTTGCCGTGGGTGCGGTCATATTTTTCGGAACATATATGTTGATTGAGAAGGATAAAGAAGGGGCGGTTGGCAAAGGAGAACTCAAAAGCATTATTTTCAATCTTCAAGACGGAATTATTTTTTATGATAAGAATTTTAAGGCCTTATTTTTCAATCCGGCTGCGGAAAAACTTTTCAAAATAAAATCGGCGGACGTTTTGGGGCATGAGTTTCAGCCGCAAGACGTCGAAAAAGAAGGATGGCGCACGCTCGCGCAAGTTATGTTTCCGTCTCTCGCTCCGACCGTTGTAAGCCGGTCTGCCGCCGGGGAATACCCGCAAATTTTAGACGTTTCGTTTCCGGATCCGGTGCTTGAGCTGCAAGTACTGACGTTGCCGGTACTTGACGTTGCGGGTGCCACGATTGGTTTCATGAAAGTGATACGGGACAAAACCAGGGAGGTGACGCTCATGAAGTCCAAAAATGAATTTTTAACGGTCGCGTCGCATCAACTGCGTACGCCCATCACGGATATCACGTGGGCAATCGAATCGCTCGCCTCCGACGCGGAGCTCGCTCCCGCGAGCAAGCAGACGGTGGAGCACGCGCTTGAAGCCAGCCGCGGGCTCATAGATATTGTCGAAGATTTGCTGAACGTCGCGCGGATTGAGGAAGGGCATTTCGGGTACGTATTCGAAGCGGTAGACATTGTGCCGTTCGTCAGCGATATGCTTAAAAAGATCGCTCCGCTTGCGGAACGATCCGGCGTCAAGGTGTATTTCGACGCGCCGAAGGAATCGTTGCCGAAGCCGCTCGTTGACAAGCAGAAATTGTCGCTGGCTTTGGGTAATGTTTTGGAAAACGCGGTCCGCTATAACACTGAAAACGGAGAAGTGACGGTAAGGATCGAGAAGGTTCTCGATAAGCCGTTTATCGAGATCGCCGTCAAGGATACGGGCATCGGCATCTCCGAAGAGGAAATCGGCAATCTGTTCAAGAAATTTTATCGCTCGCCGGGTGCGATAAAAACCAACACGACCGGCTCGGGGCTTGGCCTCTATATCGTGAAAAATATCATTCAGGCCCACGGCGGCCAGGTGTGGGTCGAATCCGAGCCGAAACGGGGCAGCATTTTCCATTTTACGTTGCCGACGGAGCCCCATCTCATTCCCAGGCACGAAGTGGTGATGGAAGAATAAAAACCGAAAAACCGAAAGCTCGCCCGAAGCTCGTAGCGAAATGCTAGCGGATTGAGAATTTAAATGCATTCGATTATGATGAGACAATAAATGCAAGGATATTTTTTATTGCGATGCCTAAATATATTTTCGTAGTCGGCGGCGTGATGTCCGGAGTGGGCAAGGGCATTGCTTCGGCTTCGATAGCTAAAATTTTGCAGGCGCGCGGTCTCGAAGTAACGGCGCTCAAAATTGATCCCTATGTGAACGTGGACGCCGGAACGATGAACCCCACCGAACACGGTGAGGTTTTTGTTTTGGACGACGGGACGGAGTGCGACCAAGACATGGGCAATTACGAGCGGTTTTTAAATAGGAATCTGTCGAAGAGTAATTATATGACGACGGGAAGCATATATTTGTCGGTCATTAAAAAAGAAAGGAATTTGGAATACGGCGGCAGGCAGGTGGAGGTGGTTCCCCGCATACCGCTTGAGGTCATAGACCGCATAGACAAGGCCGCAGCCCGCGCGAAAGCGGAAATCGCAATAATCGAAATCGGAGGGACGGTCGGCGAGTACGAAAATATACTTTTCCTGGAATCGGTGCGTATGCTGAAACTGAAAAAACCCCACGACGTGGCGGTGGTGCTCGTGAGCTTTTTGCCTTCTTTGGGCGCTGGCGGAACCGAGCTCAAAACAAAGCCCACCCAGCACGCCGTGCGCAGTCTGAATTCAGTCGGCATCCATCCGGACATTATTCTCGCCCGGGCGCCGGTACCGCTCGACCGAAAGCGGAAAAACAAAATCGAATTTATGTGCAGTCTTGAAAAAGGGGATGTCATCTCCGCTCCGGACGTAAAAAGCATTTACGAAATTCCCATTAATTTCGAAAAGGATAAATTGGGCGATAGAATCTTGAGCAAGCTTTCCCTGAAATCCAAAAAGCGCGATCTTAAAGCGTGGGGACGCTTTGTTTCAACGATACGTACGACAAAAAAATCAGTCAAAATAGGCATCGTCGGCAAATATTTCGGCTCGGGAAACTTTGTGCTCACCGATTCCTACATTTCGGTCATCGAAGCCGTGAAGCACGCCGCCTATTTTTTTAAAACCAAGCCGGAAATCGAGTGGATCGACTCGAATGATTTTGAAAAATCGCCTAAAAAACTTCAGGAATTGTCCCGCTATGACGGCATCGTCGTGCCGGGCGGATTTGGCAGCCGCGGCGTGGAAGGGAAAATCAATGCCATACGCTACGCGCGCGAGCATAAAATTCCGTATTTTGGTTTGTGCTACGGAATGCAGCTTGCCGTCATCGAATTTGCGCGCGATGTGCTTGGCTTGGCAGACGCCCACACGACGGAAGTTAATCCAAAAACCAAAAACCCGGTGATTTATATCATGCCCGAGCAGAAATCAAACATCGCGGAGAAAAAATACGGCGCTACGATGCGGCTTGGCTCGTACCCCGCGGTTTTAAAGAAAGGCACTATTGCGCAAAGTGCATACGGCAAAAGTACTATAGCCGAACGGCACCGGCACCGCTACGAAGTGAACCCGGAATATATTTCGAAATTCGAGAGAAAAGGGCTTGCTTTTTCGGGCATTTCTCCCGACAGGCGGCTCATGGAGATCGCCGAACTTCCGCAAAGCCAGCACCCGTTTTTCGTCGGCACGCAATTTCATCCCGAATTTA
>CAYZZK010000055.1:0-6552 GCA_964483045.1 uncultured Candidatus Saccharibacteria bacterium | reverse complement strand
AAAAATCGGATCTGATTTACAAATCCCACAGGCCCCTTTGCTAAAGCGCAAAAAGTGGGGTAATTATCAAATCCCCAATAGTATGGAAAATGATCATCGCTCGCATTCGGCCCGAAAAGCGGATCTTCAAGCATGATCTCCCGTCTCCACAAGCCAAAAATCAGCTGATTTTTCCCTTCCTCGAAATAAAACAAAATGAATTTTTTGAGCCGTTCATATGCGCTTGTTCCGAGAGGTATATATTTGTCGGGATCGATGCGCCTCACTTCCTTGCCCATCCTGTCGACATCGATCATTTGAGCAAAAACCATTATAAGCTCCGGGCGTGCTTGATGCATGGCCACGCAGTCCTCAAGAAAACGTTTGTCCCATAAGTCGTCATCCGAAGCCCACATAAAATATTTTCCTCGCGCTCGACCCGGTAAAAATTTATAGCAACCCGGTGCGTTTAAATTTTTCTCCTGCCTGAAGTATCGTATACGCTTATCTTTTCTTGCATACTCCTCGCAAATTTTTTGCGTCTCATCCTTCGAGGCGTCGTCGGAAATGATAAGCTCGAAGTCTTCAAACGTCTGTGAAAGCCATGAATCAATCACACCCGGAAGAAAATGCGCGCGATTATATGTCATGAGGCCAACACTCACCAGCGGATTTTTGGATTCTGAACTCATTCGATCATTCATTTTTTCAACCTCAAAATATCTTCGGAAATATCTTTGCGGGTGAATAATATATTGCCGCTAAAAGCGCAATTTTTAAATGGTTGTACGCTGTACCCGTCTGTCATAAAAATTCGAAAACCCATCTTTCTAATGCTGTCCACGAGCTCCTCGGGCTCTGTCCCAAATTTCTTGAGCAACGTCGGAGCAAATTCCATATAAATGATGATGTTCGGGTTGTTTTTGATTACGTTTTGCATTCCGGCAAAAACTTTCCCGTCATTTCCTTCCGTATCGGTCTTCACAAAATCTACGCGCTGATTCCCAAAATACGCGTCGAGAGACGTCTCTGAAACATTCGATTCGTAAATCATCGTGTCATCCAAATCAGATACATTCGGCTTGATCCAGAAATCGGGATCGGTTCTGGGATCAATAAGCGAACTGCCAAACCACAGATCACCAACGGTATAAAAACGAACATTGTCTTCTTTCTTGTCCGATACGGCCATATGTTCCGCAATAACATTCGTGCATTCATTTTTTGCAAGATTTTTCTTGAGCAACAGATATCCTCTATCATTAGGCTCGAATGCAATAACTTTTCCTGCGTCACCCACTATCTTCGCGGCAATCGTTGAGAACCACCCCATGTGAGCCCCCACATCCACGAATACATCTCCGGGCATTAAAAGCACGTCCAGCAGTTTTGTTTCTACGCCTTCTATGTCCTTTTCGTACGCGGTATTTTTTGGATCGAGATAAAGGGTGAGTCCACGAACTATAATAAATTCTTTTTGTTTCCCGTATACGATTTTTCGTATGCGATGATCGAAATTCCTTAAAAAGCCGTATTTCGACAATCCTTTTCCGCCCAAACGACGCCGAATGAATTTGTATGCGTCTAAAAGCATTGTAGTTATTTGAAAGTCCGATACAATCCGCTTTGGCTTATATCATCGTCCGGAGCACATGATACGCCTCAGCGAGTTCCACGCCGGCTTCCTTCCCGTAGATATGCGCAAGCCGCTCAAGGTTTTGAAGACTCCGCGGAAAAGGATCTTTGCGCACCTGCGTTGCGTGGCATTTATAAAGCCCCGCCTTAAAATCAAAGAGGTTTCCCTCGCCGAATTTTTCGCCCAAGTCAAGATACGCATTCGGCGTTTTTTGAGGTCGCGAGCCCCAAAAATACGGTTCGAAATACTCAAGGACGTTATTGACGTAATGCCTGGCAGTTCTCGGCGCAGGCCGCAGCGCGGCCATGCATGCGTCATGCGTTGCGCGATGATCCTGATTGTAGCTCGAAGAAGCCGGAATCGCTACAATGTTCGGCTTAAAGCTTTCAAAAATATCATCAAGCTGCTCCACAATTTCCTTCTGTGGAATCGCATCGAGGCACACGTGGTCTTTCCGGGTATACATCACCTTCACCTCCGCTCCGGTGAATTTCTTCGCGGCTTCAATCTCTTCAAGTCGGTCGCTTCCACGCGTTTGCCCGGTAACAAGTTGCCGGCTGTCGCCAACGCCCATATAGAGAATAAAAATATCGCCTTTCTCTTTTTTCACTTTACCGATAAGGCCGCCGACTCCGTCCGCTTCATCGTCTGGGTGAGGAGCGATGACCAAAAGACGGGTGGATTTATTTATTATCATGAGAGAAATATCCGAGAACACGGAGTTTTTCCTTTAGTTCTTCCGGGCTTAATTTAGCGGCCGTTTCGGAGCTATAGATTTTGTCGGATGCGTGGTCATCCGAAAAACCGGCATACGAAGAAAGCTGGGGCATCTGATCCATTAAAAATTTATAGGGAAGGATAGCGAAATATTCCGGGAATTCTATAATTCTTCCAAGTTCTTCTCGGGAAACCAAAACCTCGTGAAATTTTTCTCCGGGCCGCACGCCGATATATTTAACTCCCGTCTTCGAATCTCCTAAACTTTGTACCATTACCTCCGCAAGTGTCCCCAAATCCACCGCTGCCATTTTGGGGACGAAAATTTCTCCGCCCTTGCCCTGGGCAGCCATCTTGAGCACGAAAGCAGAGAGTTCTTCTGGAATTTCAAGGAATCTCGTCATTCGCCTATCGGTTATCGTAATTGTATTGCGCTGCTTTATCTGCTCGCGGAAAAGCGGCACGACACTGCCGTGACTGCCCGTAAGATTGCCGGAACGAATGCACAAAAACGCGGTTTCGGGCGAATGCGTGTTCGCGGTCACAAACATTTTCTCTGCGATTGCCTTTGTAAAACCGTATACGTTTACCGGATCCGCTGCCTTGTCCGATGATATAAAAACCGCGCGCGGCACGCCGTTCGCCTTCACCGCTTCAATCACCGCCCTCGTACCGGCGACATTCGTTTGTACGAATTCCCAAATATGCCGCTCGCCTACCGGCACGTGCTTCAGGGCAGCCACATGAAACACGATATCCATTCCCCTCGTCACTTCCACAAGCCGTTCGCCGTCGCGCACATCTCCAATATAAAAATTCAAGCGCGGATCAGAAAATTCGCGTTCCATTTCCACTTGCGCGTTTTCGCCGCGCGAAAAAACCCGGACTTCTTTAGGATTTGCAGGGAGTAGCTGTCGCACTATTTCGCGGCCATACGAACCCGTTCCACCGGTTACGAGAATTCTTTTATTCCTATAAAAAGAATTATCTTGCGGTTGCCGCTCACGGCGCGCGCCGGAACGAGTATTTTTTCTGATGGCAGATGAATGTTTTTTACTCTTTCGCATGTGAAATATCATACACCATATCGTCATTTCTCACAACTTTATGTTGACAAAGTTACATAAATAATGACATGATTGTGCCAGCATGCTTCTCTAAAAGTACACCACCGAATAAAAACGAAAGAGAACAAAAAAATAGAACAGAAAACAGGAAGGGCGAATATGACCGAGAATAAGGTAGGATTGAAAGAACTAACTGACCTCATCCCAACTCGAATGAATTTAATTCCTCCAGCGATGAATCGAAGCTGGAGAGTGATCGTTGAGCGAGCCGACGGGACGCTTGAGGAAATCACAGGATTCTCGCGCCTCACTGCGATCGATCCTAGGTTTGCTCGAATAACTATCGGCGAGCATCCCAATGGTGGCTACGACACTTGGGCAAAACACGAATTCGGCGGAGGAGGGTCGGTGACAATCCCCTTCGTCCGAATCGATGGAGAAATCTATGTTGGCCTTCTTCTGGAGAAACGGCTTCTCCAGACGAAAGATGGTTTAGTATGGAACGCGATTATGGGATATCTGGAACCCGACATGTCGCACTTCGAGACGGCGAAGAACGAATTCGCCGAGGAGACGGGAATAACGCCGGCCGAGGAACGCCTTCGTCTCCTCCCTGGCGAAGCAGGAAACCACGATAACTCGAACTGCGAGACTTGGGGAAAGAGACCGAGCGAAGAACCGGAAGGTGTTCGATTTTTCAGTTATAAGTTTTCAAAGGAAGAACTTGAGCCAAGCGGCGATAAACGCTGGAAACCGAAAGCCGCGTTAAATCCAAAAGAGAGCACCGGGGAAAAAATCCTCAAGTGTGAATTCATCCCGTGGCGGGAAGCCGTCGCGCTCGTAGGCGATATGCAAACATTGTCTGCTATCGCCCGGCTCATTGCTGAAGAACTACGATGACAAATCACCAAGGCGGTTGGCAAAAGCCAACCGCCTCGATCTTTTTTACATACTTCAACTTCTCAATCGTCGATTTTAAAAATAATCCGATTCCGGACGCGCGAGCCACTCCTTGAATGTTTGCGCCGATGCGTCCTTCGCAGAAAGGATCGGCTTCTCTATTGGCCACGTAACCCCAATAGTGGGATCATTCCATGCAACACCCGATTCGCCTTTCGAATTATAGTGCGCGGTATAGAGATACTGCACGGCGGCGGGGCCCTCGAGCACGCAAAAGCCGTAGGCAAAGCCGGGAGAAAGATACATGCTCTTCAAATTATCTTTGCCGAGTTCGATAGAAAGCCATTTTCCCAATGTGGGCGATCTCTTGCGAATGTCAACGCCAACAGCAAAAATTCGTCCTTCCGTTACGCGCACAAGCTTCCCCAAAAGCGGATCCCACTGGAAATGCAATCCGCGGACAACATCTTTCTTCGAAACAGAAATATTCTGCTGGGTAATATCAAACTGAATCCCGGCTTCCATAAATCGATCTTTCCGGTAAAGCTCCGAAAAAAAACCGCGGTTGTCTTCAATGACCTCCGAAGTGATAACATAAAGCCCCTTCAGATTTGTCTCTTCGATCCTCATAGATATTTCCCCAAAAATTCTTTAAATATCTTCTTCACGTGGGCGATCTGCGAAGCGGTAAGCCCCTGGTGGCAGCCGATAAGGAACGCATTCTCCATAACATAGTTTGCGTTCGGATAGTCGCCGGGTTTTTCGCCTTTCAAAGCCTTCTCGAAGCCCGGCTGGCGCAAGACATTTCCCGTCATAATAGGGCGCGTCTGGATATTACGCTCTTCGAAATATTTTGTGATTTCATACCGCGTAAAAGGAGCATCCTCCCTCACGATAAGAGGGAACGCGAGCCAGACCACGTTCGTGTTCGGCTCTTCCTCGGCGAGAATGAAAAACTTTTCGTACTGCTTCATAAACTTCATAAGCTCATTGAAATTCCGCCGACGCAACCGCATGAATTCCGGAAGACGCTTCAACTGCTCGATCCCGAAAGCAGCCGAAAGCTCGAGCGGCTGGAAATTATACCCCACTTCCGAGAAAACGAATTTCGCGTCGTAGTGCATTCCCTTAAGCGTGCTCGAAAACCTCCGCTTGATCTCCTCGGATTTTTCGTACGATCCGAACAGCGTGGATTGCCTCCCCCAATTCACCAATACCTTTGCCCGCCGCGCGAGCAACGGATCCTTGAAACACACCATCCCGCCTCCGCCCGCCGCAGTTACAATATGCGAAGCGTAAAAACTGATTGTCGAAATATCCGAAAAGTGGCCTGAGGGCTTTTTGTTGAAACTGCCGCCTATCGTGTCGCACGAGTCTTCGATGAACCAGAGTTTATGCTTCTTGGCGATCCGCTGTATCTTGGCGAGGTTCGGAAAATTGCCGATAAGCGACGGAATCATGAGCGCTTTCGTTTTCTTCGTGATCTTGCGCTCAATTTGGTTTGCGTCAGTATTGTATTTCCTAAGCGCGACGTCCACAAAAACGGGCTTCAAATTTTTCTGCAGAATCGGCGCGACTGTGGTCGAGAACGTTAGCGCCGGGGTAATCACCTCCGAACCGCGCGGCAAATCGAGCACCTCGAGCGCGATCAAATTCGCGGAAGAGCCGGAATTGGTCATCACGGCATGAGACTTTCCAAAAATCTTTGCGACCCGCGTCTCAAAATCTTGAACATACGGCCCGGCAACAATTTTCGCCGGATTGCTCAAAACGCGCATCACGGCGTCCACTTCTTGCTTCCCATAAACAGTTTTTGCGTAAGGAACTCGGATATCCGTATCTTTTTGTTTCATAAATTCATCTTATCATGAAACAAAAATTCTGCTAATAAGTTAGGCTTCCAATTATTTTTGCCCTCTTATTGTTATAAAAATCTAATTCCCCGTAGAAGTCGCGGTTGATGTTGGCACAAGTGGCGGAGGTGGCGGCGTATAGTACGGCAATGCAGCTTTTTCTGCTTCAGAAAGCGATTGGTAGCTGTTACTAGTATTATTGTGCCCAATATCGACGGGCAGCAGTATCTCAATCGGATAAGCGGCTTGCAGTTGCTTCACGCGAGAATCATTTGCAGCGAGTTCTTGAAGCTGCGAAGTACTCAACGCGCTATTCTCGCTGATTATTTTATTGGCAGTCGGATATGGAATAAGCGTGTACCAATCCTGTGTCGGGTTATATCGTGTAGAAAAAAGATAT
>CAYZZK010000054.1:0-6578 GCA_964483045.1 uncultured Candidatus Saccharibacteria bacterium | reverse complement strand
AAACTTTTGGCAAAGTAAAAGAAGCGTTAGGGGCTTTTGCTACCGGCGAATACACACTTACCGCAATTCAGCGCAAAATGTTTTCTCTTGGCTTGGTTGGCAAGACAGGCAAACCTTTGCACCTCGCCAGTATTGAGCACATACTCACGAATCCTTTTTACTATGGACATTTTCAATATCGTGGCGAGGTGCATGTTGGTTCGCATAAGCCAATGATTGCAAAGAAACTTTTTGACCAAATTCAAAATGCACTTGTTCAGAATGGCAAGCCCCGCAAAAAGCGAGGACCAAAAAACTTTCAATTCCTCGGTTTTGCGACTTGCGGAGAATGCGGCTATGCGATAACGGCGGAGCGCAAAATCAAAAAGAGTGGTTTACGCTATCACTACTACCATTGCACTTTCAAGAGCAAAATCCGCAAGTGTTCGCAAAACCGCTTTTTGCGGGAAGAAGTTTTAACTGAACAAGTGAAAAATCTTTGTCAAAAAGTTTCTTTGCCCGATGAGTGGCGGGAAAAGTTTTTGGCAAAACTGGAAAATGAGAATAAAGAATCCCGCCACTCATCAGACCTTTTCGCTCAAAATCTCCGCGATAGTATTTCCGCCATTAAAATACGGCTAGAGCGACTTACAGACGCATATCTTGGCGAGGCGTTGGAACTTGTGGAGTACCAAGAGAAAAAGAATGTTTTAATGGCGGAAAAGAAAACGATTGAGGAGAAGTTATCTGATTTTGAGCGGAAAGGTAATCATTGGCTCGAACTCATGCGAAACTGGATTATTGAAGCCAACCAAGCCGAAAATCTCTCTAAACAAGAAAATCCCTCACGGATGAGAGATTTTCTTGTTTCCATCGGCTCGAACCGCCGACTTTCGGCGGGAATTCTTTTGGCGGAATTCAAAACCCCCTGGAATTTCTTGGCGGAAACCAATGCCGAGGGGCGAAGCCCCGAGGCAACTTCTTCGGCAAATCTGAAATGGTGGACCTACGGGGAGTCGAACCCCGACTTACTCCATGCCATGGAGCCGTGATACCGCTTCACTATAGGCCCATTTGTATTTCTCCTTCTTTGATAATTTGTTCGATAATATTTTTACTTTTCATTTTCTTCAATTTAAGTTTCATTTTCTTTGCCTCGTGCATTGTTTGAAATGATTTTGAAAAAGCCAGTATCATCGGTCGAAGATATTTTAGAGATTTTGTCTTTCCGAAATTATGCTCTTGCAATCTTCGTTCAAGATTATTGGTACTTCCAATATAATATCTTCTAGTTTCTTTGCTTTGTAATATATAAACAAAATTCATGACCTCGACCTTCTCGATGTCCATCGGGACGTTAATACCATTTTACTATGAGCCCAACCGCATATCATTATTTTCAGCTTCAATTGAAAATCATCCGCACACCGATTATAGTATAGGAACGTTGTAAGATTTTCAATTCGCCCTCGTAGTTCAATGGACAGAACGGCTCACTCCTAACGAGTTGATAGAGGTTCGATTCCTCTCGAGGGCACCAGTGAAGAGCGACCAAGATGGTTGCCATTATTAGGCGACCGGGGTAGGTCAAAATTTCTGTTTTACAAAAGTAGAAATTCTAGCTATATTTGAAACAAATCAACATGTTCGATTTTTTAAAGAAGAAACAGGATACGATTTCGCTCTGGGGCACACTTTCCATAAAGAATGCCGAGGGTAAAAATAGTTACGTCGCACTTCTTGCTTCGGATTGGGCTAAAGTAGAATCATTATTAAATGACATCCGAAAGGGTATTATGATTAACTTGAATTTTCAACTCAGCGGATCAGACAGTATAAATCTTGATAGAAAATCGGAGGACGCATTTACGTTGGTGTTTTATCCAAAAGCTTTCTTAAAAGGGGAAAATGTATCCTATTATGCGCTTATGCAAAACGGAAAAGAAACCGTTAATTTTGATTTAGCGAAAAGTGTGATTGGAACGTTCTTTAAGGAAGGCAGGCGAAATGAGAGATTAAATTGGAAAGAAGAAAAATAGTACTGACCGAGGTGCTTCAAAGAGAAGTGGAAGGGAGTTCCCAAGGATGCTTGCAGGGCTTGACCCTATAAGGTTGGAGACCGCGCAAGGGCACAAACTAAAATAAGGCTCTGCGGTTGAGTCTTATTTTAGTTTTGTTTTTGCGAGAAGAGGAATTGAACAGCGGAGGGGGTCGGGGAACCGCGCTCGGTTCCCTGTGTAGGAAATTATTCAAAACCGAGGGTTTTGAAAAGCGAACATATGTGAGCGCGTGAACTTCCTCTCGAGGGCACAGTGAGAAACTTCTCGTTCGGCGCGGCAGGCGCAGGCGGAAAAAACAAGACGGGATAGATAATGCACTGGCGGCAGAATTTTCAGAGTGTTCATCTCGGGAGTTTAAAATTTATTCCTTCATGACTCCTTCATGGTGATAATTTAATAATTGATCCAGTGGAGGAGTGCGGATGTAACTTTTTTCGACTATGCAGTTAGGCAGTGTTGTCATGCTGCGAACAATAATTTTCTAAAAGGACATGGTTAAATTCAGACACAGACATATCGTATTCGCTTGCGCATCTATACTGGCTTTGGTCGGCGGTTCTTCGGCATACGCAAATAATAAAAATGCATATGTTTCTTCCGGCTTCGTTGATTCGAAGGGTAATGCGCTCTATGTCGAAGGCGGTCTTACTCCCGATCTGCATCGTCTGGCACCGACCGTGTCGTCCGGTGCGAACACGGCGGCGAGTCCGGCCGTAGTTTCCCCGCAGATAAGTTCAAATGTTCAACAAAGTTCGACAGTGGGTCCAAATCTCATATCGAATTTTTCGCTTGAGGCCTCAAGTTCGAATGGACTTCCTGCCGGTTGGCTAAAGGGCGGCTATGGTACTAATACCCGCGTTCTGACCTACCCGGCGTCACCTGCCGAAGATGGAAGCCGCGCCGCAAAGGTTTCGATATCGAGCTACACCTCGGGCGATGCCAAGTGGTATTTTAATTATGTGCCGGTAGCAGCCGGCAACACGTATCAGTTTTCCGACTGGTCGCTCTCAAACATCGGCTCGATAATTGATGTTCAGTTTAAAATGAGCGATGGGACGTTCAGGTATCTCGACATCGCTAATCCAGGTCCCAGTTCGGCGTATCAAAATACAACGGCTCAGTTTACCGTGCCCGCCGGAGTTGTTTCACTCACCATTTTTCATCTGATCAACAAAGTCGGCAGTCTGACCGTTGATAACTATTCTCTGAATCAAATTACGACTTCGTCCGCCGCTCCAAATCTAGTGTCGAACGGTGATTTTGAAACGACGGCCTCAAATGGTTTGCCGGCAAATTGGAACAAGGGCGGTTGGGGTACGAACACCCGCACATTCGTGTATCCGGTAAGCGGCGTAAACGGCTCGAAGGCAGTTCAGGTTTCCATTTCAAGCTATACGTCGGGAGACGCAAAATGGTATTTCACGCCGATTGCGCTCACGAACGGCGTTTATACATATTCCGATTCATATCAATCAAATGTGCCGAGCGTACTTGAGATTCAGTATCACAATGCCGATGACAGCTACACGTATCAGGACCTTTTATTTGATCCGCCCGCACGTTCGTTTACCCAGCAAACTTTAGGATTCGTCGTTCCACGCGGCGTTCAGGATGTGACCATTTTCCGTCTGATCAGCCAGGTTGGTACCCTCACAATTGACAACGTGTCGGTGCAGGCAAGTACGAACACCGGCGGCGTTTTTCAAAACGGTGCCGTGACGCTTACCTTCGACAACGGCTGGTTGTCCCAATATCAGAACGCAATTCCCAAAATGAATCAGTACGGATTCAAGGGCACTTTTTATATCATCACGCACGAACTTTCCGATTATGGATATTCTCATTTCGTGAGCAAGGCACAGATTCAAAATATGTATGCCGGAGGGCAGGAGATCGGTTCGCACACTCAGACGCATCCATTTTTGACGCAGCTTTCATATACGCAGCAGCAGCAAGAAATCCAGGGTTCGCGGCAGGATCTTGTTGCGCTTAACGTCGGTCCGATCAATTCGTTCGCGTATCCATACGGAGATTACGATGCAACCACGACCCAAATTGTAAAAGATGCCGGCTATACGAATGCCCGATCAACGATCACCGGCTATACGACTCCATACTCCGATCATTACCAGCTTCCTCGATTTGTGGTGCTCAATTCTACGACACCGGCGCAAATTGAGCAGTGGATTGACGAAGCGGTTGCCGATAAGGCCTGGCTTATTATCGAGTTCCATCAAGTAGACACGAGCGGCGACACGTATTCCATCACTCCCGCCAACTTCAATCCGGTAATAGATTACCTTGCACAGAAGGGCGTGTCCGTGGTGACTATGGACCAGGGTGTACAAAACTTGGCGCAATAAATATTTTCTCAACCGCGAGTTTGCGATGTCGCACCGATTCATCTCCATTACATCATTGATGTTAAGTTTTTGAGCTATAAAAACCGGCTTCTTGTTGCAAAGCCGGAGTGTTGTTATCATCTTTTGCTGTCTTGCTCTTCCTCATTCCGACGTTCCGATCCCTAGAAACGATTTCAGAAATCTTTTATACTGCTTGTGCGGCTTTGTCGCGGCTTATATCACGGAGAAGCCGAAGGAAATTCAATGAAATTAATTTCACTTAATATTTGGGGCGGAAATGAATTTGATGCTTTGTTTTCCTTTCTTTCTTCGCACGCGGAGAACACGGATATTTTTTGTTTTCAAGAGGTGTTTGACTCGCCTCTGTCTGTCGTGAGCAGGGGAACGAGGGTGGATATTTTAAAAAAACTGGAAAAAATTTTCCCGGGGCATCAATCTTTTTTTTCTCCAATTCAGGACGCCGTTGACGAAAATGGTGCGGTTGATATTCCCTCGACGTTTGGACAGGCGCTTTTTATAAAAAAGAATTTAATTGTCGAGAAAAAAGGGTTCGTTTTTGCATATCGCGGGGCGAACGTGATGCAGGGTGATGACTGGGGTACGCTCGGCGCCGGTTTTCAGTACGCGCAGATGAAGAACGGAGCTATGCCGCTTACCGTGGTGGGTGTTCATGGCACCTCGCGGCCTGGCAATAAGCTCGATACGCCCGATCGATTGGCTCAGTCGCAAAAGATTTTGGACTTTTTGAAAAATATCGAGGGGCGAAAAATCGTGTGCGGCGACTTTAATCTTATGCCTCAAACGCAGAGCATAAAAATGCTGGAAGCGAATATGAAAAATTTGATTAAGGAATACGACGTTCGAGATACGCGCGGAGAAATCAACATAAAAAAATATCCGGACGATCCGCAATGGTTCGCGGATTACGTTTTTGTATCGCCGGATATCAACGTTATTTCATTTGAAGTCCCGAATATTCCCGTATCGGATCATCTACCGCTTGTTCTTGAATTTTCGTAGTTATATCCTGAGTCTCTAAAAAATATTGCCATTTTTGATCGGCGTGGTATTATATGTTTAGTTAATTTAACGAAAGGAAAGTCTATGCCTGGAAAATTCTGGAAAGAATCGCCCTCTGATGGTTGGAATATTCTCGATAAGTCCTCTTTGCGGTGGTGGGAATACACCGTCATCGCCGTATTGATGATTACGCTAACTTTTCTGCTTCTTCCCGAGAAGCTCAAGGGATGGCGGGGAAAATGAAGCTTGAGGCCGAGCGAATGAAACATTGTGGGCGACCCCTGGAGGCCGCCCCAACTTTTTGCGGAGTGTAGAAATTTGTTTTCACTCCGATTTGCGGCTTTTCAGAAAGACGGATATATTTTTTGCAGGTTGAAATTCTTACTCGACAAGGCCATTATATTAGCAGGGAAGCGTGGCAGAGTCCCGCCTTCGCCGAAGCGCTATGGCGGGCAGGGGTCTCAAGTACGTTGTCTTGTTCCGATGCATAGCGGAGGAGTGGCTGAGTGGTCGAAGGCACTCGACTCGAAATCGAGAGTCCGGGAAACTGGACCGTGGGTTCAAATCCCACCTCCTCCGCTTTGTGCGGGAACTCGAAATGCGCCTGCCTGCCGGCAAAGGCAGGGTTGGGGAGAAATCCCCTCACAGGTTCAAATCCTGTACCCTCCGCCTTAACGCAAGTATTCCCGTGGTTTATCTGGAAAGCTAATAGACATTATTTCCCCTCCCTGTTCTTGTGGTTCGAATTGTATCTTTCCGCCCATCAGGTCTATAAGTGCTTGTACCGTATAGAATCCCAAGGGAAGATCGTTGTTGTCAACACTCTTGAACTTCGATGTCGGGAGCTTGAAATTTAGCTGTGTCGTGTTCGCATGAGGCACGGAGGTATGCGGATATGAAATTTGAATGAGTATTTCGGGTTCGCGCTTCACAATCTGGATTTCGATTTTACTTCCTCTGGTTGCAGACTCGATAACCTGGGAGAGAAGGCGTCTTAGGACGAGAATAGCCAGGTTTTCATCAATGGTAAAAAAAGCGGGGCCGGGCGGATAGAGCCGTTTGAGAGTTATCCCTTTCGATTGGACTTCGGGAAGAAATTCCTGAAAAATACCATTCATTGTTTTTCGCGCGTCAATTACTTTTGGTTTCATCAATA
>CAYZZK010000053.1:0-6663 GCA_964483045.1 uncultured Candidatus Saccharibacteria bacterium | reverse complement strand
CCCTTTCCCGATTCCATGGCCGGTAAGCGACTCGACGATCGAGAATTTGTTTTTCTGCGCATACTGTTCGATCGCGTGCCCAATATCGCCCGTCGTATTCCCCGCCTCTGCCGCATTGATTCCTCTTTGAAGGGCTTCTCGCGTTGTTTCGATCAGCTTCTTTGCCGTTTTGCTTATTTTTCCAACGCTGGTCGTGATTGCCGAATCGACATAAAACCCTTTGAGTCGGAGCCCCAAGTCTAATTTTATTATATCGCCTTCTTTAATGACGTACTCCGACGGCTGGCCGTGCACGACAACGCTATTTACCGAAACACACAGGGAATAGGGATACGCTTTTTTGCTTCCCGCGGGCCGATACCCGAGAAATGCCGGCTCGCAGCCGGAATCTTCGATGAGTTTACGGCTTATTTCTTCCAACTCTATCGTCGCCCTGCCGATTCTCACCTCACTTTTTAACGCTTGAAGCACATTCGCGAGGGACTTCCCCGCTTCAGCCATTATCCTTATTTCATTAGGCCGCTTTAAGATGGGCATAAATTTTTTTGAGCACTTTGTACGGCGCAGGCCGGGCGTCAATCGTTTTAAGATGATATCCTTGCTTCTTTAAGAATTCGAATATTGGCATCGTTCGGTTCTTGTATTCCTCCAGTCGAACTTTAATTACATCCGGCCTATCGAGCGTTCTTCTGTATAACGGCCCGGCGCACACCGGACAGTGTTTCGCTACGGCAAGAGGATGATACGCTGCCAGCACCATGTGGCCGCAAACGGAACAGATCAGACGATGGCCATTTCGGTCAATAGAAGATTCCGGCGGGATATTTAAAATAAAAATATAAATATTTTTCTTTCCGTACAATTTATTCAGTATCGGAAGCAGGGCTTTGGTTTCATACATTGTTCGCGGGGATCCGCTGAAAATTATTCCCCACCCGGCTTTTCGCAATTTCCTGACCTTGTTCGATACCTCCTTGAGCACAAAGCTCGGCGTCATGAGTATGCCTTTATCAAAAAGGTCTTTCTCTCTTTTAATTGTTTTTTCATGTTGCCGTTCGGGATCGTTGACCAAGTCTTCCAAAAATCTGCCCGTGTCGAAATGAATCAGATTAAGCTTGTGGGCCAAAATATTCGCTTGCGTTCCTTTGCCGCTCCCCGGTGGCCCGTATAATATAACTGCAATTTTTTCCATGGATCAGTTTGCGCTAAGTTTATCAAAAAAGCGAGCGCGCGCCCACTTCCTTTCACCTTGCCGGTCTTGGTTTTTAACTTGATTGATCGTACTCGCGAATGTCGAGTTGGGAATTGATTTGCCGCATCGTTTCAAGAGCGACAGAAACCACGATGAGGAGCGCGGTTCCGCTGATGCTCAAAAGCTGGATTCCCGTCATTTTTTGAATTATCGTCGGAAGAATTGCTATTAAGCCAAGAGAGAACGCCCCGAAAAACGTTATTCGGTTAACAACTTTTTTTAGGAACGCAGTTGTGGCTTCGCCGGGACGTATGCCCGGGACAAACCCGCCGCTTCTTTGAAGGTTTTTCGCAACCTCTTCCGGGTTGAATGTGATGGCGGTGTAGAAATAGGTGAATATGAACACAAGAAGGAAATAAAAAATTCCATAGAACAGCTGGTTATTCAAAATCCGGGAAACAATGTCGTTTGCTTTTACCGCGAGATCGGAGGAAATAAACGACAACGCCGAAGCGAGAAATTGCGGGAAAAGCAGAACCGATATGGCAAAAATGAGCGGGATCATTCCTGCCTGGTTTATCTTAAGCGGTAGATAGCTTTGCGAACCGCCGTACATTTTGTTCCCTCTCACCCGGCGGGCATATGCAACCGGGATTTTTCTCTCGCCCTCGTTCAGATACACGACGCCGGCAACCGCAAGTGCCGCCACTATGAGAAATCCAAGATACGTCGGGAGATGCTCCGGCGTCAGGGGATATGCAACCTGAAGTTGGACAATATGCCCCGGCATGCCGCTCATAATGCCGGCGAGAATAATAAGCGATATTCCATTGCCGATCTTTTTCTCCGTGATGAGTTCCCCAAGCCAGAGAGCGAGCATTGAACCGGCGGTTATTATGATGACATTCGTCCATATCCCGAAAGCATTCGGCTGGTTTATGACTCCGCCCCTGATCAGGATGTTCAAAAATCCATATGCTTGAACCATGCCCAGGGGAACAGTAAGAAGCCGCGAATATTGATTGAATTTCGCTCGTCCTCTTGCACCCTCTTCGTAATATAGTTCCTTGAACTTCGGAAAGATCATCGTAAGAAGCTGCATGATGATCGTGGCAGTGATGTAGGGCCCCACCCCCAGCATGACTACCGAAAGATTCGAGAGACCGCCCCCGGAAAAAAAGTTCAGGAAACCGAGAAGCTGGTTTGAATTGAAATAATTTTGAAGCTTCGAAGGATCCACGCCGGGTATGGGTATAGCGGAGAGCAGCCGGTATACGACAAGAAGCCCCGCGACAAACAGCACTTTGCTGCGGAGATCTTGCACTTTAAAAATCTGGACGAGGCGGTTCATCCCGATTAGAAGCAGATCGCGATCTGCGATCTCTTACAATATACCAATGCGCTGCAGCGACTTTTCATTCTGGTTGTTATATATAATACCACGTGATCTCGGCCGCTAAATGGATTCATCGCGTCTTACAAGATTTTCCCGTTCGCCTTCTCGATTTTTTCTCTCGTTCTTTTGGAAACCGAAATCCCTTCGAAGGTCAGTGGAACGCCGATATCGCCCTGGCTCAACATTTTTATTTCTCCGATATAACCCGAAGAGACCATTCCGGACTGGATCAAAAACTCTTTATTTATGGTGAGCGGCGCGCCGGGTTTCGAATTCGCTTGTACCGCAAGATGCAGATCCTTGAGATTAAAGATAATCGGCTTGTCTTTTTTTATTTTATTGCGAAAGCCCCGCAATTTTGGAAGGCGCAAAATCAAATCTCGCTGCGCCGGGCGCAGTTTTCTTCCCGCTCTGGACTTTTGGCCTTTTACTCCCCTGCCGGAGTAACTTCCCCGTTTTCCGCCGCGGCCAATCCGCTGTTTGGAGCGCTCCCTGACTTTTAATTTGATATGGTGCAGTTTCATAGAATTTATTTATTTCTGTCTTTCAATTTTTTAAGCGCCTCCATTGTGGCTAAGGCATTCGTTAGCTTATTAGGGGTTCTGCCGAGGCATTTCGACGTCGCATCCTTTACTCCGGCAAGCGCGAGCACAAATCTCACTGCGCCGCCGGCGCGAAGGCCGTGGCCGGCGCTGGCTGGTTTTATTAAAACCTTCGCCGCGCTGTACTTCGCCAAAACTTCGTGATTTATCGTCCGGCCGTCTTTCAACTGAATCGTCAGTATGTTTTTCTTTGCCGCGGTTTTCGCTTTCTCTATTGCCTGGACGACATCAACGCCCTTCGCGATGCCGATACCTACCCGCCCTTTCTCGTCGCCGATTACCAGAGTCGCCCTGAAGCGAAAACGTTTTCCGCCCGCGACAACGCGGGTCACTCTCCGAAGATCGAGTACTTTTTCCTTAAACTCATCTTTTCGCTGCAATCTATTGCCGGGTTTCCTAAACATGTTTTTAGATTAAAAATTAAGTCCGCCGCTTCGAGCGCCCTCCGCGAAAGCCCGGACTCGACCGTGATAGCGATATCCTCTTCTGTCAAAGACTACTTCTTTTATTCCCTTAGTGGATGCGCGCTTGGCCAATAATTCTCCCGCCATTCGCGCCGTTTCTGTCTTTGTTTTTTTGCCGTCCTCAACTTCCTTGCTCGAGACACTCACAAGAGTCGTTCCCTTTGCATCGTCAATCAGCTGGGCGTATGTGGATGTATTGCTTCTGTTTATCGCGAGGCGGAGCCGCGTCGAAATGCCGACGATTCGCGCGCTGTTTCGCTTTTGCCTTCTTACCCGTACTACATTTATCAGTCGCCGTTTTTTCATCCCGTTAGAAAATTAAAATCAACGCCTTGCGACAGTTAAGGCGATTTTTTCTAAAATTGATTAATTGATATTGATTCATTGTGATTGATAATTTTCTAGCGGATTCACGCAATTTATGCAGTCCCGGTTGTCGCTCCCGCTTTCTTGCCAACCTTTCGGCGTATAACTTCCCCCCGATATCGAATTCCCTTCCCCTTATACGGCTCCGGTTTTTTAAGCGCCCGTATGTTTGCAGCCATAAGGCCCACGAGATCTTTATCGTTGCCCGAAATTTTCAGTATCGTATTTTTTTCGATTTCAACCGAAATGCCATCCGCCAGCTTAAACCGAACCGGTTTCGCGTATCCCAGAGAAAGCAGCAGCTCTTTGCCCTCAAGCGCAGCTTTGTAGCCGACTCCTTCGATATCTAAAATTTTGGAAAATCCGGACGAAACGCCCTCAAGCGAGTTGCGAATCAGCGCCCACATTGTTCCAACATGGGCTTTGGCGCCCGCCTCTCCGGAAGATTCCACCCAGACATTTTCCGGCTCAAGTTTCACTCGCACGTCCGGATTCATTTTCAAGCGCTTTTCTCCCTTGGGCCCCTTAAAGACCAAAAAACTTCCATCCTGCGCTATGGTCACTCCAGTTGCTATTTTTACCGGTTTTTTCGCTAATCTGCTCATGCTATTAAAATTTTCCAACTTTTGTCGGAAGTAGTTTAATTGCTAAATTGTAATTCATTTTATTTACCATATCTCAAATAAATGTTCTCCGCCAATTTTTTGTTTCCGCGCTTCTTTATTGTTCATCACTCCTTTCGAAGTGGAAATAACCGACATACCGTATCCCTGCCGAACCGCGCGAATATCTTCTGAAGCCACATACATCCGCCGTCCCGGCTTACTTATAATCCTAAAGCCCTGTATCGCTCTTCCTCCGCGAGACAGCTTTATTTCAAGAAAGTTTTTTTTGCCGACAGTCTTTTTTTGAACATCTTTTATGTAGCCGGCTTCCGCGAGTATTTTTGCAATCGCGAAATCCACCTTCGAGAAGGTTGCAGTAAGCGAATCTTTTTCTGAATTTTCCGCATTTTTAATTCTTACCACTAGATCGGCGTGCATAATAGTAGATTATATTACCATGATGATTTTTTTACTCCCGGTATCTCTTGTTTTGTCGCCATTTCCCGAAAACAAATCCTGCAGAGATTGAATTTCCTCATGTAGCCATGCTTTCTTCCGCAACGAAAACATCGTCTCACGATGCGGGAACTGAATTTGGGCTTCTTTTTACTTCGAATAATAACGGATAATTTTGGCATTGTCGGGTTTCTTATTTTTTCTTGAGCGGCACTCCGAAATTTCTGAATGCAAGGGTTGCGACCTCCTTTGTTCGTGCCCGTGGAACAATTGCTATTCCGAGCGAAAACGACGTTGGCGATTGTTCGGGATTGATTTCCGGAAAGACCAAATGGTCTCGGATTCCAATATTCAGGATGCCGTGCTCGTCTATTGATCGAAGATCAATGCCTCCGAAATCCCTCACGCGAGGTAATACGATTCTAATGAGGCGTTCAAAAAAATCAACCATTTTTTTTCTGCGAAGGGTTATCTTGAGTCCTACGGCTTGGCCTTCCCGCATCTTGAATCCCGCAATCGATTTTTTAGAAAGTCGGATTTGCGCTTTCTGGCCGCTTAAAGCAGAGAGGTCATTTATTATATTGGGCAATATTTTTTCCTGAAAACTCGGCTGGGAACTCAAACGCCCGACGCCGACGTCAATCACGATCTTTTCCAAGAACGCGAGCGTTTCTTTTTTATTGTCTTTTTTAGCTTCGTTTTTCATGGTGATTAAAGCCCTACATAGAAACTTTGCATTTCTTGCAATATCTTATTTTCGAATCCGCTTCATATCTGTGGCCAATCCTTGTCGGCCTCTTGCAGCTTGGACAGATAATCATGACATTTGATATATGCAAAGGCCTCGGCGCCGACACAATTTCTCCTTTTTGCCCCTGTTGTTTCGGCTTCACTCGCTTTTTATATAAGTTAAGGCCCTCAACGGAAAGCTTCTCCATCGTCGGGAAAACCTTCAAAACAGACCCCGTTTTCCCGCGGTCTTTGCCTGAAATTATTCTTACTGAATCTCCCTTTTTGATATCCATGTCGAGTTAAACAATTTCCTCCGCCATCGTCATGAGCTTCTCGAACCCGCTTTCTTTTAGCTCCCGCGGAAGCGGCCCGAAAATTCTGGTTGCAATCGGCTCTTTTTTATCGTCGACCAAGACTACAGCATTTTCGTCAAAACGTATATACGATCCGTCGCTCCTCCGCACCGGTTTCCGCTGCCTTACGATAAGTACTTTTACGATATCCTTTTTTTTGACGGCTTTTCTCGGTTCCGCAAGTTGAACCGAAGCGACGATAATATCCCCGATCTGGCCGTAGCGTCGGCGCGTTCCTCCCAGAATTCTAAAACAGCGGACAATTTTGGCTCCGGAGTTATCTGCAACTTTTAATATACTTCTTTCTTGGATCATGTTGGTTACATAAATTTCTTGCAATTTCCACTAAATTTCATCGCGATAATTTTTGCCGAGAGGAAATAAGTAGAAATTTGCTTCGTAAAATTCGTTGTTACACTTTATTAGTTATTTTCCATCTTTTTTCTTTCGATAACGGCTTCGTTTCTTCTATTATGACTTTGTCGCCGGTTTTGTAT
>CAYZZK010000052.1:0-6819 GCA_964483045.1 uncultured Candidatus Saccharibacteria bacterium | reverse complement strand
GGATTCACGCTCATCGAGCTTATTTTGGTTATCGCCATCATCGCGGTACTTGCGGTCGCGGTTATATTGACCTTGAATCCGGCGGAACTCTTGAAACAGGCGCGAGATTCCACGCGGGTATCTGACATGAGCACCTTGAAGAGCGCGATTTCCTTGTATCTTGCCGATGTTTCCTCGCCGGCGATTGCGTCGTCCACGCCGCTTATGGGTTTCGCCTCAGTCGCAAGTAGTACTTTAAACGGGACGTGCACCTCGCGGTTTAGTAAAACGACAGCGTGCGGGAGTACTAGCAATGGTGTTTTTGCGGTGGATGGCAGCGGCTGGGTTCCTGTGAACTTCAGCGCGATTAGTTCCGGCGCTCCCATTGGCAATTTGCCGAGAGATCCGACCAATCTTGCAGGGGGAGGAGCTACGAGCAGTAATCTTTTCTATTCGTATACCGCAAGCTCTTCGCTGACGTTTGAAATAGATGCGAAGATGGAAAGTTCGAAATACAGTCTTGGCGGCGGTTCTGATGTCGAGACTTCGGATGGAGGCAATCAAAATACTCTCTTTGAAGTTGGTACGAACTTGACCCTGTAGTAATTGGACGTTGCGGTTTTTTTAGACCCCCGCTTTAATGCGGGGGTTCTCCGTTTTTGTCGCACGCGCCGTTTTTTTGTTATGATTACAGGTAAGAGACGCATACAGTTATGCAACTACCATTACTTCCGCAGCAATTTAAAAAAGCGCTCGTCGCTGAAAATCTGGTAACTCCGGAAAGATTCGATGAGCTCGCGACCGAAGCTGAAAGGAAGAACCAGAATCTTCTGGATGTTTTGGTTTCCAATAAAATTGCGAGCGCCGGCTTTTTGGGCGATCTCGTGGCGCGAGCACTGGGCATTGAACGCGCGGATTTTTCGTCGGTGCCTGTGGACAAAAGCATCGTGCGGGTACTGGATGAAAACATCGCACGCCAACGGCAAGTAATTGTGTTCAATCGGGAACCGAACGGCGTCTACGATGTCGCCATGCTTAATCCCGGCGACCTTGAGACACTCTCTTTTTTAACCCAGCGGCTTCAGGCAAAGATAAAGCCGTTTCTCGCGACCTCGGAAGATTTGAATCGCGGTTTCTCCGTCTACGGATATGAACTTGGCAGAGATTTCAAAAAACTCATCGAAGAGAATATCCGCGCTTCATTGATTTCAAAATCCAAATCGGTGGAAGAGTCAGCAACGGATCTGCCTATCGTAGCCATTGTTGAAAACATACTGTCATATGCCATTTCGTCCCGCGCCTCCGATATTCATATAGAAGTACTCGAAGACTCGATGCTTATTCGGTACAGAGTTGACGGCATTCTCTACGAAGTCACAAGCGTCACAAAAGTGGTTCAGCCCGCGATCACCGCGAGGATTAAAATTCTGGCGGGGCTCAAGATCGATGAACACTTCAAGCCCCAAGACGGCCGTTTTCGATATCAAATAGTAAATCAAACTGTGGACGTGCGCGTTTCGGTTATGCCCACATTTTACGGCGAGAAAGTGGAAATGCGGCTTCTTGAATCTTCCCAGAAACCGCTCTCGCTTGAAGAACTCGGCTTTTCAGGGTCTGATTCCAAGCTCATTTCCGAAAACCTCAAAAAAACATACGGGATGATTCTTTCCTGCGGCCCAACCGGGTCCGGCAAAACCACGACTCTCTACGCGATGATGAACATATTGAACAAAGCCCAAGTGAACGTTGTAACGATCGAAGACCCAATCGAATATAACATGCGGTACATCAACCAGACCCAGATCAACCCGCAAGCCGGAGTTACCTTCGCGTCGGGCCTCCGGGCGCTTTTGCGCCAGGATCCCAACGTCATTATGGTCGGCGAAATCAGGGATTCCGAAACGGCGAATATCGCAGTGCAGGCCGCCTTGACCGGGCACCTTCTCGTGTCTTCTCTCCATACAAGCGATGCTCCAACGGCCGTGCCGCGGCTCTTTGATTTGGGAGCGCCGCCGTTTCTTGTATCCTCGGTGCTTAACTTGATCATCGCCCAGCGGCTTGTCCGGCGCATTTGTCAAAGCTGCGTGCATTCGTACGAACCCGGTTCGGACGTAAATGCGATCATTGAAGCTCAATACGCTGTCCTCGGTATCGAAGGAGAGAGGAAGCAGCTCAAGATGCTCTACAGGGGCTCCGGATGTACTTCATGCAACATGACCGGATACCGCGGCCGGCTTGGCATTTTTGAGATCATCGGAATTACCGACGCGATGAGAGAAATTATAACCGCACCGAACTTTGATCTGGGTGTGATGAAAGAAGAAGCCCGCCGCAATGGAACGAAGACGATGTTCGAAGACGGCCTTCTCAAGGTTGAGCTTGCGCTCACGACGATCGATGAACTCCTGCGCGTGATAGAAGAATGATTGAAAATCAAAAATAAAATATCAAAAGTCAAAAATTATGGATTTCAAAATGCCAGCGATAAGATGTAGAATGAACATGTCGTCTACTTCTTTATTTTTGATATTTGACCTTCGATTTTTGATTTTACTATGCTCTACCATTACATAGCGTCCGATGCTTCGGGAAAAGTCGTCGAGTCCGAAATTGATGCGGACGATTTGAAGCAAGCTCTCCAGTTGCTGGCCGGCAAGGAGCTTCATCCTATTTCCATAAAGCCCCTCCGCGAAGCCAAAAATGCTTTTACTTTTTTCTTTAGCAGAATTACGCTCACAGACAAAGTGCTGCTGTGCAAATATTTTTCTCTTATGCTGCGCGTTGGCACAGACCTCCTTTCCGCGATTAATATTTTGATTGCTGATTTCGAAAAACCGGCGTTGAGAAATTTTCTTCTCGAAGTGAGGGACAATCTTACCAAGGGGCAGCCATTTTATAGGGCATTCGAGAATCATAAAAAATACTTTTCGACGACGTTCGTGAACCTGATCAGGGCCGGAGAAGTATCCGGGAATCTTCAGCAAACATTCGAAGACCTCTCGACCTCTCTCATCCGCGAATCGGAACTTAAGAGCACAATCAGCTCTGCGCTTATATATCCGATCGTGCTTCTTGCCGCCACGCTTGGCATCGTGGTTTTTTTGGTTACGTTCGCGCTCCCTAAGATAGCGAACGTATTTAGCGAGGGAGGAATGACCCCGCCGCTCTTTTCGCGGGTTGTGTTCGGCATAGGTCTGTTTTTAGGGAAATACATTTTTCTCCTGCTGGGCGGCTTGTTTGGCATAATCGCTGCCTCGATTTATTTTTACCTCCGAACCAAAACCGGGAGACGCGTTGCCGACATCATCCTAAGTCGCACCCCGGTTATTCGAGGGCTTTCCAAGGAGATTGCCATTCAGCGGCTTTCTGCGACTATGAGCTCTTTGATTAAGGCCGGGCTTCCCATTATTGAAACCGTGAGAATTGCAGCGGGCGCTGCCGGGCTGGATTCTTTTAGGTATAGTCTTTTCCGAATTGCCGACGAAGGCCTGGCCAAGGGGCTTACGGTGGGAGAGGCCTTCAAGCGCGAAACCGTCTTCCCGAAAGTATTCACGAATCTTATCGTGATTTCCGAGCGAGCGGGCCACCTGGAAGAAGTGCTTGCGACGGTCGCGGATTTTTACGCCTCCAGCGCTAATTCCAAAATCAATGCGGCAGTGGCGCTCCTTGAGCCGGCGCTTCTGCTTTTGATGGGCTTGCTTGTCGCAACCATAGCGCTTGCGATCATCATCCCAATGTATCAGTTAACTTCTCAATTCTAGTAGATATGCGCACATTTCACGCACCCCGATTTTTTTCCCTAAAGCAAGGTCGGCAGGGATTTAGTCTCATCGAGTTGGCCGTGGTCATCGTAATCATCATCGTTGTATTCGGCGTTTCATTCGTTAATCTTCTAGGATCAAAGAACCGAGCTAACCTTGATTCATCGACGCGGAAAATTTCAGCGCTGCTTCGGGAAGCGCAAAGCCGTTCGGCGGTTCAAGAGTCGGGAAGCATGTGGGGAGTCCATCTTGAAAACAGTACGAATACGACCCCCTTCTATGCTTTGTTTTATGGTGCATACGGCACGTCGACCGTTGTAGAAAGATACCCTCTCCCGAATCTTATAAGTTATTCGACGTCGAGCATCGGCCAGGGATCCTCTCTCGAAATTACGTTCGCCCAGCTTTCCGGCTTCCCCTCCGCCTCAACTTCGGTAACCCTTAATCTCTTAAGCGGCGGGACGGTTGTTACCTCATCGGTTATAAGAGTGAGCAGCAGCGGGCTTATTGGATATTGATATTGCCAATGCGGTTGCGGTTAGTCTGCGCGAAGTGTATCTCAAACTGCAGTGCGCATCGCAAGGGGCAGGAGCGCCGTTCCGAATTAAGCTGCCTATGGGCTCGGAGCGTGATAAACTGTAATGATACACGGAGATAATTTCGAATATGAAATTTCAAAACAAAAAGAGCGGACAGTTTCTCATTGAAGTGCTGATCGCAGCGGCAATAGGCGCGATTTTGATAACTGCCGCCGCGGGAGTTATCGTTCCGGCCCTCCGCATCAACACCCAAACCAATAGGGCTCAAGCCGGAGCGGCGCTTGGGAAGGAGCTTCTGGAAAATGTTCGGGTATGGGCGGAGAGCGATTGGCACAATGTCTCAAACTTGGCGACGAGCTCGGCGAATCACTATTATTTAAATACGTCGAACTCTCCTTTTTTGGTAATTTCGGGGGATCAACAGATTTCCGTTTCTACCACCACCTATACGCGCTATTTCTACGTTAATGAGGTATATCGGAATTTGAGCGATGCGCTTGTCACGAGTACGGGGCCGGAGGGCGCATCCGTGAAATATGATCCTTCAACGAAAAAGATCACGGTGGCGTATAGCTGGCCGCGGAGTGCAACCGCTACGATCGCCCAGTATATTACGCGGAATAGAAATAATATCTTCATTCAAACGGACTGGTTCGGCGGTCCGGGACAGGAAGGGCCCGCAACGAACCCAAACAATAAATTTTCCACCTCGACGACGAATATTAACTATGCAAGCACGACCGGCTCAATATTTTTGAACCTATAAATATGCGTACTCCCTCGCGCGCTTCAATAATAAGGATGTCCACTTTTTCTAACTCCGGAAGGGTATCCGTCTTTCTTGGAATATGTTTCGCTGTGCTTGTTCTTACGAGCGTCCGCGCCCATGCTTCAACAAATATCAACGCGACAACCACGGAGCATTGGGCATGGAATGATCTTATCGGCTGGATCGACTTTTACAACACGAACTCAATCGTGGTTAGCTCACAGAAGCTCACGGGCTATGCCAGTTCTTCGGCCGGAGATATTTCCTTAGATTGCGGATCGACGCGGATAGGAAGTGTTTGCGGGACAAGCAATTATTCGGTGATAAACGACGGCTCGGGCAATCTTTCGGGATGGGGATGGAACGATCAGTATGGATGGATTAGCTTTGACTGCCATAATGTGACGAGCAGCGATTGCTTGACGTCGAACTACCAAGTTTGGATCAATAACTCGAATGGCATTTTCAATAACTATGCGTGGAACGATATTATAGGATGGATAAGTTTTAATTGCTCGAATCATGGGTGCGGCGCATCTCAATATAGCGTTATAACAAGTTGGATTGCGACTTCCGCCATCGGGTATCTCGATTCCACTACATTTGACACGGGCGTTCCGGGAGCGCAGTTTAATTCCGTATTGTGGCATGGCAGTCAGCCGCTCGGGACGTCGGTTCGTTTTCAGCTTGCCACGAGCAATTCCAGTTCTGGTCCCTGGGTATACGAAGGAAGCGACGGGACGTCAAATTCGTATTACTCGACGGGGGCAGGCGTTTCCCTTCCGTTAAGTTACTCTGCGCATAATGACTTCAGATACTTTAGGTATCGCGTTACATTGGTCTCGAATGCGAGCGGGACGTTATCCGCGCAGGTCGACGATGTGGTGATCAACTGGAGTCCCTAGTCATTTTTCTCTCGGTCGCGATTAAGTGTTGCTCCCCGAAATCCGCCGCGTATATTTTAGAGAATATATCTTTTAGTCCATAACGGTTAAGGGCGCAAAAATATCGCTGTTTTTTATTTATTTCCTACGGGGGTATACTGAATAAGGTGGGAAAAAGTTTGATGATACACCAATCTACAGATCGGCACGGGCAAACCGTATTACCTCTCGTTCTTTTAATAGGGGGCTTGATCGTGATTATTGCTCTCACGCTGGTTTTTTTATCGCGTTCGTTCCTTACAAGTTCGTATGGTTTTCAAATAGCTGAAAAGGCTAAGGCGGTTGCGGCTTCCGGCGCTTACGACGCGCTGGTGCGTCTTACCCGAAATAAAGATTTATCGGGGACGTATGTTTTGCCACTCGGCACATATTCGGCCAGCGTGACGGTAACCCAGGATTCGCCGGCTCTGGGGCAGGTGGCGATCACTTCTATTTCGACTATCTTGAGCCGGCAAAAAAAGGTGTCCGTCGTGGTTTCGCGAACATCGAGTACGGGGCAGATCGTCCTTACTTCCTGGCAATACGCCCAGTAAAACCGGGCGGATCCCATCCAAAATCGAGCGCTTTGTTAAAATAAGAGCACCCATGCCTAAAATAATTTTGCGATGATCGCGACAACCGCATGAAACAATTGTCCTCGTATATGCCGAAGTTTTTATCCTTGCTGCGTATCAGGCCGTTTATCGGAGGCCTTGAGATTTCCGACGCGGCTTTGCGGTTTGTATATAAAGGCGGAGGAGCGTGGCACTTTATTACAATCCGACTGGAACCGGGGATACTTGAGGAGGGAAAAATAAAAAATTATGAAAAGTTCATCTCTGCGCTTA
>CAYZZK010000051.1:0-7001 GCA_964483045.1 uncultured Candidatus Saccharibacteria bacterium | reverse complement strand
CGCAGGGAGTTTGATTCTAGCCAATGACAAGCTATTTCGAGAAGGCGAGCGAAGCGACCATCCTATCGAAAACCGCTTCCGTCACGCCCCGTTTTATATCCTGTACGGTGCTGAACTGATAGAGAATGCCGTGTCGGGCGATAAAAATGGCAAACGTTTTTTGCCCCTTTATCACTTCCGGCAGCGAATCTTTAGTGCTGACGAGTGTGCCCTCTTGAATCTGGTAGCCCGCGACTGGGATCGTCTTATATGTAACTTCAAAAGAATCTTTGAAATCTTGGATAAGGCGAGTAAGCTCCTCGCGGGTGGCGGAGCCGTCGGCGTAGCTCTGGCCCGGTTTCATTACTCGCACGACAACGGTAAGAAAGGGGGGATGCGCGTACAGTGGACTCGCCGGTGGCGTGGTGTTTAGATACAGCGCGCCGCCCTGCGGTTCCAGTTTTCCGGTCGATGTGGAGTTCAAAACGTAGACCGTGAGTATCGACGGATAATTGAATGTGAAGCCGAACGTATTGTCTGTAAATGTTTTGGATGCGGCGTTTTGTGCCGGCGCGGGTTGTTTCGCGGGCGAGGTCGAGGAGGACGGCGAAGTTATCGGGGCGGTGGACGAAACCGGTGGCGTTTTGGCTTGCTGCTCTAGCTCTCCCGGAGCATTCTGCGCCGGGGATTTTTGCGAGAAATAAAAAATACCGGCGCCTAACGCAAGCACTCCTATGGCAATTAGTATTATCGCAATCTGCGAAAACCCTTTTTGGCGATTCATCGCCTGATTCTACTCCATAAGAAGCGAAGAATCCAGCTTTTGAAGTATTCAGTTGTCGCTACTTGTAGTTTGAATGTGTCGCGGTAAGATTCGGATATGATCAATCGAGGGCTCGCCACGTTTACCCTGGATCACGGCCGCTGTCCGCCGTGGCTTTTTCGGCGCATGGTAAAGCTCGGCCGCGAGATGGTGCGCGCAATCGTTTTGGAAGAAGGCCCGGAGGCGCTCGTAAAGCGTCTCGGCGATCCGGTATGGTTTCAATCACTTGGGACAGTTCTGGCATTCGACTGGAATGCCTCGGGGCTCACGACTATTCTGACGGCTGCGCTTAAAGAAGCGATTCGAGGCGATGAAAGGCAACTCGGAATTTTTATCTGCGGAGGCAAAGGCAAAACGTCCAGGAAAACGCCGGAACAAATTCAAGCGTGGAGCGAGAAGGTCGGGCTTTCCGAGGAGAAAAGCAATACGCTCGTCTATAATTCGCGCATGGCGGCGAAAGTGGACTCCTCTTTGATTCAGGATGGATTCGGGTTGTATCATCACGCATTTTTCTTTACCCGGAGCGGGGCGTGGACAGTGGTGCAGCAGGGCATGAACAAAGAAGAAAAAAGCGCGCGGCGATACCACTGGCATTCGGAGAATGTGCATGATCTGGTTTCGGAACCTCATTCTGGGATCATGAGCGATGCGAAACAAGGTGCGGTGCTCAATCTCGCCGCTAAAATGAGCGCCCAAAACCGTACGGTGAGCAATGAGCTTGTCCTCGGCGGATTTCAGACGCTTATGAAAGATGTCGAACTCTTGAGAAAATATTCCACGCCGATGTCGCAAATGGCTCGGGTAAAAGTCGGCGGGCAGCAGCTGACGCTTTTGAATCTCGAAGACAAAGAATTCAAATACCATCCGGTGATTCACGAAGATTTTTCGAAGAGCAAATATTTGGAGAAAATTCTCTGGAAACTCTGCGATGAAAAGCCGGAATCGTATGAAAGAATGCTCGCGACCGAAGGCGTCGGTCCCAAAACGATGCGCGCCCTCGCGCTGGTGTCGGAAGTTATATACGGCGCTCAGCCCTCGTACGAAGATCCGGCCAGATATTCTTTTGCTCACGGAGGCAAAGACGCGACGCCGTATCCTGTGGATCGCGGAACATATGATCAGACGATCTCGCATATCCGGAAATATGCGGCCAAATTTCGGGCGGAAATTCCTAATGCTTACAGTGCGCAGCAGAAGTTGTTTTGAACCCAAAATAGATTCTGTTCCCAAGATGAACTGGCAATCTAAATCCCGCCCGCCACTCTAAGCATGCATCTTATTTACCGCAAGCGGAGTTATCGTACCGTATGCGTACGTGAGTAAATGAAAAAAATTATAGGGCATTTGGATATGGATGCGTTCTTCGCTGCGATTGAAGAGCGCGATCGGCCGCGGCTTCGCGGCCTGCCGATTGTGGTTGGTGCGGATCCGAGGGAAGGCAAGGGGCGGGGAATTGTTTCGACCGCGAATTACAAAGCGCGGGAATACGGGATTCGCTCCGCGCTGCCGATTTCCACCGCGTGGAGATTTTCCAAAGAAGCGAGACGCGCGGGGAAGCCAGAAGTTGTTTTCATCGAGCCGGATTTCAGAAAATACTCCACGTCGTCGGAAAAGATAGTCGGGATTATTCGAAAGCACGCACCACTTGTCGAACAGGCAAGTATTGACGAGGCGTATTTCGATTTGAGCTTTGTAGGTTCATATGAGACGGCGCAAAAACTCTGCGAAACCATAAAGAAAGAAATAAAAAAAGAGGAAGGACTGACATGCACGATCGGCATAGGGCCGAACAAACTGATCGCGAAGATCGCATCGGACATAAAAAAGCCGGACGGACTGACGGTTGTGCGCGAAGAAGAGGCAGAAAAATTTTTGGAACCGCTTGCAATCAGAAAGATTCCCGGCATCGGGCCGAAAACAGAAGAGATGTTTAAAAAAATGAGGATTATTAAAGTCGCCGATCTCAAAAAATTTTCTGAAGAGGAACTAGATGAACTTCTTGGAAAATGGGGGATCGAGCTCTATAGAAAAATCCGCGGCAGGGACGATTCGCCGATTGTGGAGGAATACGAGGCGAAGTCCATCGGCGAGCAGGAAACATTTGAAAAAGACTCGCGCGATCCGAGTTTCATCTCCGAGCGGCTCAAGACGCTGTGCGACGGAGTGTTCAAAAGTTTTGAGCGAAGCGACTTTGAGAATTTTCGCACCGTCGTCGTAACGGTTCGGTTTACCGATTTCTCGACTAAAAATCGGAGCTATACGATGCCGGAGTCCTCCGATTCGAAAAAAGTCTTGGAATTCGAATCGCTCAAACTCCTCATACCGTTCTTCGACAAGCGGGAAAATCCGTCGCGAAAGGCGATTCGTCTCATCGGTGTGCGGATGGAAAAGTTGGAATAGTGTTGTTACACTTTACATATGAATAAAAGAGGACTCCTTCCGGTAAGTGCCCTGGTCATCATCGCCCTCGCGGTGATCGTAGTAGTTGGTTCGGTAATTTATTTAGCCGCGCAACCTCCTGTGCCAGCCGGGCAGCAAGCTGCTCAACCAACCTCGACCCAATTCCAAGCCGTCGATATCTCTAATCGGCAAACCTACCGCAACGAGAAATATGGATTTGAAGTAAAATTGCCCGACAGTTGGCGAGGGTTCAAAACATTCAAAACCAGTAGCGTTATTTATGATATGAGCGTGAACCGTTCGAATGCGATCGCCGGGCATTTCGAGCAGATTGAAATTATCCATCCGAGTTCGACGGTGGCGCAGTCCCGCCAGAACATTCCGATCATGATTTTTACGCTGGAGCAATGGAAGCATGTGGGCGGCGAGCAGCCGGATTGGAATGTAAGCGCCGCGCCGATTCCGCCCAGCGAACTCGCGCGAAACTCCCAATACGTTTTTGCCCTTCCCGCGCGCTACAACTATGCATTTTTACCCGGCTGGGAAGAGGTCCAAAAAATTATTGATGAGAAATCGGTAACTGCGTTTGAACCGGTGCTTGGTACCTCCGCCAGTTCGACTTCGCTCACTGCAGGCTGGAAGACGTATCGGAATGAAAAGTATGGGTTTGAGTTTAGGTATCCGAAAACGGTTCCCGTAAATCCTGATAGCTATTGGGGTGGGCCGTATGTGGATATAGGTATCTCTAATCCCGCTGATTTTGAAGGATTTTTGAACGACGGCGCTTTCGACGACAAGTTGAAATATGATAGCGCGAAGAATCAATGGATCGTTCAATTGGGCATAAATGAAACTGCCGGCGACGCTTTATGTCCTTATGAGTTGAAGTCGAAACAAGGTATTCCGTATTATCACATCGGGGATTTTCGATCGGGCAGAGAATGGGTATACGTCTTTGTAACCAAAAAAGGAATAATTGAATTGAGCGAGTCGGACGACCAACTGATTATCGCAAATCTTGATGCCGTAAGGCCGGGAGATATTATATTTGATAACCCACAGGATGTTTTGTTTGTTACCTGCGGCGAAAGATAAAATGTTTTCTTGTTCTATCTTCTTCTATTGAGAAGTAGATTTGAAGGTGCAAAGAATCCGGCCTGCGGACAACTAATTGGAATCTGATTGGAAAAATTTGGCGCGCCACGTTAGGATTCAGTCCATATGGCATTCAAATTTTCTGTTCTCAAAAAATCCAAAAAGAGCCGGGCACGGCTGGGAATGCTGAAAACTTCGCACGGCGAGGTAGAGACGCCCGCGCTTGTGCCGGTTGCGACACAGGGGACAGTGAAGGCGCTCACGAATGAACTCGCGGAAAAAGCTGGTTGCCAACTGCTTATCGCGAATACGTTTCATCTTCATTTGCGGCCGGGCGAGCAGGTTATAAAAAAAATGGGCGGGTTGCATAAGTTTATGAATTGGCGTCGACCGCTCATGACCGACTCCGGCGGATTCCAGGTGTTCAGTCTCGGGTTCGGACGCGATTACGGCATGGGCAAGATTTTGAAAGAGAAAGAAATATCTGGAAGAAAAGTTATTGCCGGCCAAAAACCAACATTTTTAAAGATCATCGACGAGGGAGTCCATTTTTCCTCGCCGATTGATGGCCGCAAACTTTTTATTGGGCCTCGGGAATCAATGGCGATTCAAAAGCAACTCGGCGCGGACATTATTTTTGCGTTCGACGAATGCACCTCTCCCATCGCCGATCGCGAATACACGATTGCGGCGCTCAAGCGGACGCATCGGTGGGCGAAGATTTGTCTCGAAGAGCAAAAAGCTAATCAGGCGCTCTACGGCGTGGTGCAGGGCGGGAAATTCGCCGATCTCCGGAAAGAGAGCGCGAAATTTATCGCGTCGCAGCCGTTCGACGGCATTGGTATTGGCGGAGAGTTCGGTGACGATAAAGCCACGATGACTAAGATGCTCCAAGCCGTCGTCGCGGAACTGCCCGACGAAAAGCCGAGACACCTTCTCGGCATCGGTCACCCGGAAGATATCGAACGGATAGTGAAAGAGGGGATCGACACGTTCGACTGCACCGCGCCGACGCACTACGCCCGGCACGGAACCGCGTTTACTTCGGAGGGTAAAATAGATATCAACAAATCAATATATCTTAAAGACAAAAAACCGCTCGATCCGCGGTGTGATTGTTTTGTGTGCCGCGATCATTCTCGCAGCTATCTCTGCCATCTCTTCCGAAGCCGCGAAATGACTGCGGGAACATTGCTCACGTTCCACAATCTTTTTTATTTCAATGCGCTAGTAGCTGGCGTGCGTGCCAAAATCCAAAAAGGGATTATATGAGCCCGTCAGAATTCGAAAAGCTGCTCGCGCGATACGAATATTCTCTTCCGCCGGATCGCATCGCCGCGTCGCCGGTTTCACCCCGGGATAGCGCCAAACTTATGGTGTATAATCGCGCTGATAAAAGCGTAATCGACACGACATTCCGCGACCTGCCGAGCATTATCCCGAGTGGAACCCTTTTGATTTTCAATAATACGAAAGTTATCCCTGCCCGCCTCGAGCTTACAAAGCCCACCGGCGGGACAGTTCGAATTCTTTTTATAGACCTTAAGGGAAAACGCCTGCGCGTGCTCGCTGATCGTTCTGTCGCCGCGGGCAGCACACTGTTTTTCAGAAAGAAACCGGCCTTTCGCGTTTTAGGCAGGGATGGAAAATATGTTCTGCTCGCGCCGCTCTGGCACGGGAGTTTGAAAAGTTTTCTCGAGCGCCACGGCGAAGCGCCTCTGCCGCCGTACATAAAGAATTCGCCGCTTACAAAAGCCGAGCGCCGACGCCGCTATCAGACTATATTTGCCAAAACCCCCGGTTCAATCGCCGCGCCGACGGCCTCACTTCACTTCACGGCGGGATTACTCGCCGCCCTCAAAAAATCCGGCATTGAAACCGCATTCATCACGCTCCATGTCGGCCTCGGCACATTCGCTCCAATCACGCTAAAAAATCTAAAAACAAAGTCGCTTCACGAAGAAGAATACAATATCAGCCAAAAAACCGCCGACAGTATTACCCGCGCCATGCGCGAAAACCGGCGGATTATTGCCGTCGGCACCACCGCGCTCCGCACGCTCGAATCCGCGGCCCACTCGGTACACTTGAGGCGAGCGGACGCCCGCTGGAAAATAAAAAAGTCTCGTGGAAAAACCTCGCTTTTCATCCGCGAAGGATATCGGTTCCGCATCGTAAGCGGTCTCATTACTAATTTTCATGTGCCGCGTTCAAGTCTACTGATGCTCGTCTCGGCATTTGCCGGCAGGCAAACTGTTTTGAAACTGTACAGGCGCGCCATTAAAAAGAATTACCGTTTTTTCTCATTCGGGGACGGAATGCTGATTTTGTAGCAAGCAGATTGTTTTGAGCCGGATTTCTTGTTTATATATATGAAGCAACCAGAATTACCTGGAGCGTTTGAAAAAAGGCGTGTTATGTCTAAATCTGTAGAAGCAACGACTCGGCTTGCGACGAAAGCGGCCAACACCGTAACGTGTTGGGAAGTCCAAGTGGCGAAAATCGAATTCGCATCCGACGCAGGTCTCTTTATTCTTAAAGAATATCAGGGCGTTGAAGTTTGCGGGGCGGTGGTAACATTCAAAAATGCCCGTCTTATGCGAACGCGAAAGCAATTTTGGCTGTTTATCGGACCGGCACACAGCGGACCATGCTTCGCTCATGCGTCTATCCTAAAAGTATGGGACGAAGCCGGCATCATCGC
>CAYZZK010000050.1:0-7095 GCA_964483045.1 uncultured Candidatus Saccharibacteria bacterium | reverse complement strand
TAGGGCTTATTGCTTACTATGCAACGTTCGGATAGGATAAACCCAGCAAAACGAAAGAGAAAAAGAAAGGATTGTATGCCCTATGCAACTATTGTAACTCTAGGACTTTGCGAGCACTGCGGAATGCTGGTCTCGATGGCCAATATGCCCGACGATGCAATGGACGCCGAATGGCACTGCCCGAAGTGCAGCGGCATCTTGGGCCATGCATCGTTTGGCTTTGACAAAGGCACTCGCGGTGCAAAAAAGATCAAATGGGTCGGGCCTGACGGTAGATGGACTGACGAACAGCCGAAAGACGATTTCAAGCTCGGCGATCTGTATGTTTGCATACACGCGCCCCATTATTGATTTCGATAAATTCAACAACAACGAGGGATTCCGAAATCTCTCGTTTCGTTTTTAAAGCAAAAAAATCCTCCTCCGTATTTTAATTACAAGTTGCTTGGTTCAAAAATACTCTGATGAAATTATCACGTCAATGAGTTGAAATAAGGTAAAGATTTCTGCTACAATCTTATCGCGGGAAAAGTACGAACGACCGATCGTTCGTTGGAATAAAAAGAGTATTAGAAACCCAAGCTCCCCGGTAGCTCAGTGGTAGAGCAAATCCCTGTTAAGGATAAGGTCGTAGGTTCGAATCCTACCCGGGGAGCTTGGGTTTTTAGTTCGAGAACTATTGGCATGGCTAGCAAGATTTAAATACAAAGTTATTAACCCAGATTGGATTCGAACTGAATGAGGGGGCTGTTATAATTCAGACGGATGAAAAACCTCAAACTCAAATCAGACAAATATCGCAAGAGTCGAGGTGGGTATTCTCGCTTTCTTGATATTTATTGCAGTAACTGCAGGCACAAAATTCTCGTATATCAAAAAGATGGTTCCGGCGAACTCAAACGCTTGTATCTTGACCGAATAGTTTTTCCGGAAAGATTAGTCAAATCAACAATTCGTTTCCTAGCCTGCACTCAATGTGGACAAGAACTTGGTATCTTTCATGTATACCCAAAAGAAAAGCGCCCGGCGTTCCGTTTATTTGTGGGATCTGTACAAAAGAAAATTAATAAAAGATAAAAAAGCCCTCCCCGTTTTCGGAGAGGACTTTATGTGTTTTTGAAGCAGGTTCATGCGACTGCCTCCACGACCACAATATCGGGCCGGTAGAAGCGTTCGGCCCCAAGCGTTTACAAAATAAAGAGGCCCGCGACGAAGCGAGCCCTTGAAGGCAGAATGGATTTCTGCGCCTATTGTATTTTTGATTTTGACGCGCGGCGTTTCGTCGCGGAGCGCATGCGTATGCACGCGGGGAGTTGATCTTCTCCTTTGACCCGAGTAAGGAGAGCCACGAAGTCCGGATTTGTCTCCAGATATTCTGTGAGAGCATACCCGGTGCGGTTTCGCGCCGGTTTGAATCCGATTTTTTGTTGATTTTTTCCGTTCATATTATTTTCCTTTCGTAATATCAGTACGGCATGAGTTCTATTTCGCATTCGTTCGCGAGTCGTTCCATCTGAGTAAACAGTTCGGTATAGCGGTCTGCAACTGGATAGTAAAGGCGATCCACGTCTCCCTTGAGACGAATACCGCCGAGTATCTGGGTTTCGATGTATCCTAGCGTACTCATGAAATCCAGAGGCTCCTCCCTGTTGTTGATGTACTCAAAGAGGAACTCCGTGCGCCCCAAGATGCGAAACTTTCTCACGAGCACACCCTTGATGTCTTCCCACACGTACACTTCGTCGCTTGGTATCATCGGCACGCTTCCTGCGGTAAATGTGCTTCGTCGCAGAACTTCTTTCTGGAGACGAAAGCGATACGGACCATAGAACCCAAGCATGGGGATAGTCCGCGGATTGCCGATGAAATCCAGCGCCCCATAGTGCGGGCGATCAGTCGCGGGAAGTAGCGCGAGCACAGGGATAACATCCGGCGTGCCTCCATAGAGCAGCAGCTCTTCCATGATCCGGCTCATCATATTGGGCGAAGCTGTGTTTTGCTGAGCGAGTTCGACTTCGAATCGGTTGAGAAGTCGTTTTGTGGTGAGCAGACCTTCGATGACCGAGGCTCCAAGACCGGAGTGGACTTTGCGCAGATCGGCATTTATGACGATCCGGATATCATCGCCCTGCAGATACTGTATGGCTGTATCAAGGGCTGCAGTTTTTTCAGCAGAGAGCCGGGCACGCTTTACAGAGTGGTCGGCACGTTTTACACTGGTGCTCCTTACATTATCGAGAAGCCATCGCTGGGCGCTGGACAGGCGTGTTTCTGTTGGCATACCGTACCTCCATTTTGGTTATTGTGCTTTCAACGCGTGAAAGAAACCCTCCTTCACTTCTGAGGTTAGAGTACGGGGGAAATTGCTCTGTGTCAAAGATAAATCTATTTGAGCTCGGGCAGTTCGCTCCGAATCGCAAGCCGAATTTTTTCGGTTACTTTTTTATCTTCTTTTCTTGTCGGCGCAGGTGCATAATGATTTCCCCACCGCTCATCGGTAAAGGTTAATTTCTCCCATACTCTCTCTTCTCTGTAGCGCGGGATAAAATGGAAATGCAGATGCGGTACAACATTGCCTAGTTGTGCATAGTTCCATCCGTCGGGTTTCCAAAGATTTGTGAGCGCAGCTTGATACTGCTTGATGACTTCAAGCAGTTCGAGATATTCTTCTTGCGTGAGTTCGACAAGGGTTTCCTTATATGTATTCAAATAACAAATCGCACGGCCAAGGTATGATTGGTTGGGATGCACCATGAGCGTCCAGTATTTGAATTTCTTGATATCGGCGGCATCGTCGGTAAAGTATTTCATAAAAAGATTATACTATGAGTAAACTCTTTTACCACTTATGCACGATATCGAATTGCGGTATTTCATCGTTCGGAAAGCGGTTCAAACTTTATGCAATCCCGGAGCTTGACAGTTCAAGTACCGTATCGAAGGATGTTCATAAAAAAATAATGAACGTTTTGCTACAATAGATTCTGCCGTGAATCAACGCGTATTTATCACTGTGCAAAATACCGTTACAGTTCCCATTCATAGAGTGTGGGAGCTTTGGAATAGGCCTGAGCATATTGTGAATTGGGCTTTTGCCTCGGACGACTGGGAAGCGCCTCACGCGGAAAACGACGTGCGGGTAGGTGGAAAATTTAAAATCGCGATGGCCGCAAAGGACAAGGGCGCGGGTTTTGATTTTACGGGAGTTTACACGAACGTGAAAGAAAACAAACTCATTGAGTACGCCATGGACGATGGCCGACGCGCGAGAGTTGAATTTACGGAAATTCCCGAAGGAACCAGAATTGTTGAGTCCTTCGAACCCGAAAAAGTAAATCCGGAAGAGATGCAGCGATCCGGCTGGCAAGCAATTTTGGATAACTTTAAAAAGTATGCCGAAATACAAAACTGGATTAAAAATTTGGAAAACGAAGGATTTACGGACGTTCGAGTTTGTCCAATTCCTCCATCTCAGGATTTACCAGAACATACCCACGAAGAATATACCGTGCATGTTATCCTTACCGGTGAGTTAATCATCGTCGACAACGAAGGCGAGAGGGTTTTCCATCCCGGAGATCGGGTCGAGTTTCCGGCGGGCACGACGCATAAGGCACGAGGCAGTATTGATTCGGGCACAATGATCATTGGGACAAAGAAGTAACATACCAGTCAAAAAATTAACTAACTCTTACATAAAAATATGGCACAACTTAATCCATACCTACGATTCAATGACAGTAAGTGCAGAGAAGCGATGAGCTTTTACAAGGAATGCATTGGCGGAGAGCTAACATTCCAAACAGTTGGAGAATCTCCAATGGCAAAAGACATGCCGTCGGAGGACCAGAATCGAATTATGCATGCGAGCTTGAAAAAAGGCGGAGTGGAAATATTTGCTTCAGACATGATGCGTGACAGAGCGGTGGTTGGCGACAACGTTGCGCTTTCCCTGAATTGCGAGAGCGAAATGGAAATCAAAACGCTGTTCGCAAAGCTTTCTGCAGGAGGGGAAGTTTTTATGCCGCTGGAAAAACAATTTTGGGGCGCGCTGTTTGGGGTCATCACCGACAAATTTGGTTTTGAATGGATGCTCAACTATCAACTGGAGTCGGGAAAGTAACGAACTAATTATTACCTAACCAACCTCGCATAGAGGACGAAAGATCACAACGTAAGTCCATGCCGAAAAAATCAGACTCAACAAAACAGCATATTGAGTATCACAAAGACGGCAGCATTTGGGCCAAGGGCAAAACCGTTAACGGAGTTCCTCATGGTTACTGGGAATGGTTTCGGAAACCCGCTCGTCCGGGAGATACTAGAGGCACAAAGATGCGCTCTGGCTATTTCGACAAAGGTAAACAAACTGGCAAATGGACTACGTACGACAAAAAAGGCAACATGTATAAAGTTACAAAGTTTTAAACCACCTTATCATCGAAAAATTACAATTTCTTTTACCGAAATATGTCCCACCCATATTGAGTTTCCTCAGCTAGCAGTTTTCTTACCTTCGGAGCGTTAAATTCATCTAATTCTCATATAATTTTAGCTAGTCTTTATCACTTGGAGTAACTCCAAGTTTTTTGAAATGGTCGATTGGCATTTATTTCCAACACTATATAAATTAAAAAATAATAAAAACTATGAAAAAAACAACGTCTTCGCTCATGGGAGCTTCCTTGATAGCTGGGCTACTCATTGGCAGTATTGCTTTGGCGGCCGGATCTCCGCCATCTGCAGCGCCAGGAAAGAACCCGCTGACCTGTTTCGCGGTCGGGCCTGATGGCGCCTGCACCAGCAACGGCAAGACGGCGACCATCGACACCACCGGCGGTCTCTATGCCGGCGTCTACCTCCCCGGCTTCAACACCAGTTTCTACGGCGTACGAACCGCTCTGGTCACGAAGCTTTCAAACACGTTCACCGGCCCTCTTGGAATTGATCCGCACTGGAGCATCCCGATTGACGACCGCACCGATTCGACCGCTCCAGACGGATTCACGGACTACTTCGTATTCACTACGTTTGCTGACTGCAACAACGGCGCGGGTCTCGTGGACGTTATCAACGACGCCACTTGCACCATTTACAAGGGAAACACCGCGTATGTCAACTGGGCAGCATTCGTAACTGCAAATCCGAATACCTATATTGCACTGAGTGACAACTACGCCTTCATTATCGCTGACGGCAGCGGCGCTCCTGGCGTGTGGACTATCAGCAACGTCGCGGTCGGTAAGCCAGGGAAATAAAACTTTCTGGCTGTACAGCAGTAGCAAAACCCCGACGAGCAATCATCGGGGTTTTGCAAGGTTGGCCGACTCAAATGTTTTTGTGTTAGAAATCACTCATAGCAGGACTTATTTTGCTATAATAGGAAAATAAAACTATGGAACAAAAAATTACTCCGTTTCTGTGGTTCGATAATCAAGCCGAAGAGGCAGGGACATTTTATGTGTCGGTTTTTTCCAAAAATCCTGCCTCGCCCAAGGGAAAGTCGAAGATCATAAGCGCAAGCCCGATGATAGTCGAGTTTGAGCTTAACGGGCAGGAATTCATGGCTTTAAACGGCGGTCCGGAATTCAAATTTACAGAAGCCATATCGTTTTTCGTGGACTGCAAGGATCAAGAAGAGGTGGACTATTTTTGGGAAACACTTTCCGAAGGCGGAAAAAAATCGCAATGCGGCTGGCTCAAAGACAAATACGGCCTGTCGTGGCAGATCGTTCCGTCTGCACTGGGGAAGTTGGTGAGCGACAAAGATCCCGAGAAATCGCAACGCGTTGTGCAAGCAATGCTTAAAATGACCAAAATCGACATTGCAGGATTAAAGAAGGCATACAAGGGAAAGTAGAGTAGTTGCCTATCTGGCCGAAAATTCGCCTCGCTGCGGCCATTCGCTATTCATAAATCTTTCACGTCCAAAAGTGTAAAAATATACCATGCTTCTAAGTTGGACATTAATTTTTCTGATCGTCGCCATCCTAGCCGCAGCATTCGGCTTCTACGGAACGGCCGGCACGGCTGTGGAAATAGCCAAAGTGCTTTTCTTTATCTTTATAGTTCTCTGGATTATCAGTTTCTTCTTTCAAGCTAGGCCGCCTGCGTAGCTTCGAGAATTGCCCCGCCAATCCAGTTTAAAAAATCTCCCTCTAAATCTGGGAAGTTTTTTCTTTCATCGCGCCATCCATTTCCGTGATATGCTCTACACATGAAGCGGAGAGGGAATATCGTGATCTGGCTTAGGGGATCCCAAAAAGAAACGTTCGCGCCAAGTTATCATAAATCAGAATCGTACCATGAGCTCGCGCGGTCACTGGCGGCCCGGCATAATCTTTTTTTCGCATATGACGCCGGAGGATACAAAGGGGACGATGTTTTCGAGCCGGTCTCTGATTACACAGGCGACACCATTGTGCCAACCACGAAGCGAGTAGTTGCGGACGTCATATATAATCTCGGAAATATTCCCGGCGAAGATTTCAAGACTTTCCGCGCAGGCATCACAAACACTCCTGTCTTTAAAAGGTTTTGTTTTTCTAAGTGGGATACATATCAATATCTTTCGGAATTTTCTCCTCAAACAATTCCTGTTTTGACGGAAGCAGAATTTGCGTCCGCAGCGGAACGCATAAAAACCGATACGGTTGTTTTTAAGCCAAACAAAGGCATGAATGGCGTAGCGGTGCGCATTTTTGAAAAAACCACCATCCTACCCCTCGACGCTGCTCCGAATCTCCGACTCGATGAAGAAATGAAAATCGAAATCAACAAGGGCGCGATACTCCAGGAATTCGTGGACACAAAAAACGGCATCCCGGGAATCTGCGATTCATACCACGATCTCCGAATTGTAACGATTAACGGAAAGATAGTACTCACCCACGTGCGCATACCCGAATCAGGAAGCCGCATCGCTAACTACCAGCAAGGGGCCACGATCCGCGAACTCGCCCTGGAGATGCTCCCCAAAGAAATCATTTCTTTTTACACGAAAGTTCACAAAAAAATAATCGCTCGTTTTCCAAAACCGATGTATTCAATGGACATCGGCATGGGACCGGACGGCCCCATACTATTCGAATAGTA
>CAYZZK010000049.1:0-7212 GCA_964483045.1 uncultured Candidatus Saccharibacteria bacterium | reverse complement strand
GACGACAATCGCGTACTCGGACTCAAGGAGCGGACGCGGGCTCACGTCATAACGTTCGGATTTAATAAAGGAGCGGAAATACGGATTACTCGATTTGAAAATCAAGTTGAAGAGGGGCGTCCCGCTGGAATTTCTTTCAAGCTCGAACGTCAGGGGAATTCCGTTCCCGTGCGGCTTGAGGGCGCGTTTGGGAAGTCGCACGCATATGCCGCCGCAGCGGCCGCGGCGGTGGGGATTACCTTTGGGTTGAATTTGTTGCACATTTCGGAAAATCTATTGAAATACCGAGCAGCGGAATCCCGCATGCAAATAAAACCGGGAATCGCGGACGCGTGGATTATCGACGACTCATACAACGCGAGTCCGCTGTCGATGCAAGTCGCGCTTGAGGCACTGGAATCTCTTCCCGCAAAGAGAAAGATCGCCGTTTTGGGCGATATGCTTGAAATTGGGAAGCATGCAACCGCCGAGCACAAACGCGTTGGCTTGCTGGCGGCGCAATCGTGCGATATTTTGATCACTGTCGGCCTGCGAGCGAAATTTATTGTCGAAGGCGCCCGCGAAGCGCGGTTTCCCAAGAATAAAATTTTTTCTTTCGATGCTGTGGATGAATCGATAGCAGTCATTCGGCGGACAATCAGGAAGGGAGACGTTGTCCTCGTGAAGGGCTCGCATGGAATGGGGCTTTCGAAAATAGTCCGTGAAATCAGACGCAGGGAAACAACTTCAAATTCATTTTTTTCGGAATACGCGTGACGAACGAACAGAACTCTAGTTTTTGAAATCGTCCGCCGCTTTCGCCCAGACGAGCCGGCTTATCCCGCTTATAACGCCTTCGAGCTTTATAAGATCAGAGCCCTTTGTCATGATGCACAAAACGTACGGATTATCCGGATGGTACACGATTCCGCAGTCGTGAAGTTCCTTATTTTCATTTGTCGGTGCGTTCAAGATATATCGCTCGCCAAATTTCTGCGCAACGTTGGCGTCCGGCGGCACGCCCGCCAGTATGCCTCCCGGAAGATCGGGATAATTTAAAAGCTCCATGGCCTTTTCCGACATATCCTCTCCGAGATACGTTGCAGAATAGAGCACCCTGAAAAAACGCGAGTACTCCTTGGGTCCCAGGAAATCCTCGGCGAAGGTCGAGGTTGGCTGGGGCACTGTGATATCCGAATACACATCGCTGATAGCGCTTGGCCCAATGCGATTAATAAGAAGGACTGTTGCATTGTTGTCGGAGTATCCGATCATAAACTTTAAAAGCTCGTCGACGGTATACGATTTTCCTTTTTCAATTTCTTTAAGCGGTTTGATATCTTCTGTTGCATTATTGTCAAACGATCCATCATAGGAAAGTTTTTCTTCCAAAATAGCCGGTTGGTTTTGAGCTGCCTTCAAATACGCAACCATGACGGGGACTTTAAGCAAACTTGCCGGGGAGAATTTCTCCATTTCGTTTACACCTGTCCAGCGCCCCGCTTTTAGATCGTTTACATACACGCCGATATTGGCTGCCAGGCCGTTCTCGATATCGTAATTGATTGTTTCTTTTATGTTGTCGTGGAGCGACGTGAGCTCGGGAGAAACGGCAGTGCCATCCGTATAAAAAAGAAGGGGGTTGATAAATCCCTTTTGTCCCAGCCGTATAGGTCTCCGCCCGGAATCGGAACTTATTCCCGCCGAGTTATTCAAAAAAAGATATGAAGAAAAAGCTCCGAAAGCAAAAAATATGAGTGCCGTCAGAGCGACCACGAAAAATGTCTTTTTGACCGAATTCTTTAGATCGTGATTATAATTTGCCACTTCAAAAATTGTATGAGAAAGTACGTTAATTTAAATTATCGAGTAATACAGGGGAGAAGTCAAACGGCAACCTTGCCCGGCCGGAATTTTGTACCTATAATATTTTCCTATGGCGCTATCGTCTAGTGGCTAGGACAGGTGGTTCTCATCCACCAAACACGGGTTCGATTCCCGTTAGCGCTACACCTAGAAAGTCTTAACGACCTCACGCACGTGAGGAGGAATATGCTTAAGCGAAGTGTCTTCTTCCCGAACCATAAGCGGAGGTGAGCTAGAAATTACCGACCGAGTAGGGAAAATGCCGGGTGCCCGGGAGCGGCGACCAGGGCGGCATTTTCCCGTCGCGAGGGAGGTTAATTTCTCGAGCCAAAGCGGGTTTGGGAAGAAGACACGAGCGTCCATTTGACAGCTTTTAGCCCCTAGTTTACTATTACGTGGTCTCTTTAATGGACATTCGATTACATTACTGATTCGGATGTTTTCACAAGGATAGCCAATCGCCGGGCTAGCCCTTAGGCGATTTTTATTTATTAAGAGTCCGAAGTTAAAAGTGTATGAGTTTGTCATAAGTTGTTAGTTATAAGTTAAAATCAAATGTCATTCCTCATCGGGAAAAAAGTTAAAATGAGTCAAATTTGGAAGGATGAAAAAATCATCCCTGTTACGGTTGTCGCGGCAACCCCGAATAAGGTGACTCTCATCCGCACTACGGAGCGGGACGGATATCAAGCGGTGCAGGTGCAACTTGGCAAAACAAAAAAGGAATTTAGAAACGGGAAAAATGCGATATTTGCCTCTGAATCTTACAAGGAGGGCGCAGAGGTAACTGTCGAAGCATTTAAGGAAGGGGACATCGTGCGAGTGGCGGGCATTTCAAAAGGAAAAGGATTTCAGGGCGTCGTGCGGCGCCACGGATTCGCCGGCGGCCCCAAGACGCACGGGCAAAAAAATCGCCTTCGTGCGCCGGGTTCAATCGGCAACACGACTCCGCAGCGCGTTATTCCGGGAAGGCGTATGGCCGGCCACATGGGCGTGGATCGGATTACGGTAAAGAATCTGGAAATCGTAGGCGTCGATAAAGATAAAAATATATTACTGGTTAAGGGCGCCGTTCCCGGAGCGCGTGGCGGCGTTTTAGAAATCTCGAAAAAATGATTGAGGTAAGCGTGTACAATTTGAATAATGAAGTTGTTGGGAAGGTGAATTTGCCCCCCGAGATTTTCGGCCTCAAATGGAATGAGCGACTCGTTCAGCAGGTGGTGGAGGCCCAACTCGCCAACCGACGGCGCCCGTGGGCGCATGCGAAGGGGCGCGGCGAGGTGCGCGGGGGCGGAAGGAAGCCCTGGAGACAAAAAGGAACCGGCCGGGCTCGACATGGCTCGACAACATCGCCGCTATGGGTAGGGGGTGGAAAAGCGCATGGTCCGAACAAAATGCGCGACTACAGCCAAAAGATAAATAAGAGCATGAGGCGCGCCTCAATGTTTACTGCTCTTTCTAAAAAGCTCAAGGACAGCGAAGTCCGGGTGTTTGATACGCTGGCGATACAGGAGCCGAAAACCAAAATATTATCTCAAAAATTGCGTCCCATACTCGGTCTCACCAAAAAACAGAGGAAGTTTGATGTCCTAATTGTAGCGGACAAGGAAAGCCAGAACGTCATGAAGGCCTCGCGGAATCTGCCGAAAACCAAGGCGATAACACCGGAGTCCTTGAATTTGTACGATATTTTAAACTACAAGAATTTTTTTATCGATCGTGATGCCATCGGAGCGATCGGCAGGCATTTTGGAAAAAATTCCGAATCCAGCGTTGGTACAAACTCTGTCGTCTCTAAATAAAAAAATCGCCCACATGCAAGACATATTTTTAATAAAACGGCCGCATCTTACAGACAAGGCAACGCGCGCCTCGAGCGAAGGCAAATATTTATTTGTAGTAAAATCGGCGGCTACGAAACCGGAAATAAAAAAGGCAGTTAAGGCCATATATAAAGTAGATCCCATCGCGGTAAATACCGTAAATATTCCGGGGAAAAATAAGCGATTTCAAAATATCAAAGGCAGGCATTCGGGATTCAAAAAGGCAATTATCATGTTAAAACCCGGCCAGAAAATAGACGTACAATAACGAAATGAAGACATATCGTCCCACAAGTCCGTCGCGCAGAAGTCTTACCAACGTAGACTATAGCGGCTTGAGTAAGGCCAAGCGCTATAAGCCGCTCCTTATGCGTCTCAAGTCGAGAGCCGGAAGAAATTCCCAGGGCCGGATTACCGTTCGCCATCAAGGCGGAGGAAACAAGAAAATGTATCGAATGGTGGATTTCATGCAAAAGGAAATCAATCAACCCGCCCGGGTTTTAACGATCGAATACGATCCATATCGAACGGCATTCATTTTGCTTATCGAGTATCAAAATGGGAAAAAGAGCTATATTTTAGCTCCGCACGGAGTTGTGGTTGGAAATGAAATAATCACTGCTGTCGCTGCGCCGATTGCGCCCGGAAACCGGCTGATGCTTAAAAATATTCCCGTTGGACAGCAGATTCACAATGTCGAAATGCATCCCGGCAAAGGCGGTCAGCTCGCTCGCTCGGCCGGATCATATGTTGAAGTTTTGGCAAATGCCGATGGATTTACAGACCTAAAACTTGCTTCGAGTGAAGTCCGGAGAGTTTCGTGGGAGTGTTTCGCATCAATCGGACAGGTATCGAACACAGAACACAATTTGGTTGTTATCGGCAAAGCGGGGCGCTCAAGATGGCTTGGCATTCGGCCGACAACGCGAGCAAAGGCGATGAATCCGGTTGACCATCCATACGGCGGTGGCGAAGGCAGCACGCAGCGGGGAACGCGCAAGCCCAAAACCCTTTGGGGCAAGGTCACGGGAGGCCATAAAACCAGAAACAGGAAAAAACCGTCGTCAAAATTTGTAATTTCTCGAAGAACATAATTTCATGAGAAGCAGCAAAAAGGGTCCTTTTGTCGACCCGAACATTTTAAAAAAGATCGCGCGCGTTAAGCAGGGAGATGGAACAATTATTAAAACGTGGTCCCGGTCTTGTGAAATTTCGCCGGAAATGGTTGGGTATGTGTTTGGCGTGCACAACGGAAAAGATTTTATAGAAGTGCGAGTAACGGAAGAAATGGTGGGGCATCGCTTGGGCGAATTCTCTCTTACTCGAAAATTCGTCAAACACGGCGGCAAAATGCAAAAGGAGATCGAACTCAAAGCGGCGACGACCGCGGCTCCAGCGGCCCCGGCCAAAAAATAATCTACTGCAATGACGAAACAAATCGCAAAACTTAATTATTTACGGATAACGCCAAGAAAGGTGAGAGGAGTGGCCGACCTTGTACGGGGATTATCGGTAAACGAAGCGGAGGCCCAACTTATGCTTGTGCGAAACCGCGCGGCCGTGCCGCTCCGAAAACTTTTGCGATCCGCTGTTCAGAACCTCCGAAACAATAAAAAGCTTGATGCTGCAAATTTTTATATTGAAACGATTACGGTCGATACGGGCCCGATGCTGAAGCGTTTCTTGCCGCGGGCGAGAGGTATGGCCACTCCGATACAAAAAAAGATGAGCCACGTAACCATGATCTTGGGCGAAAATCCGAATCCGAAGCCGTCGCGCTTCAAGATTAAAGTTGAGAAAAAGGAGAAACTTCCGAAAAAGGAGGCGAAGGAGAGACCGCTCAAGGAAAGAGTAGGGGCAGATCAAAAGACCGGAAAAATGAAAAAACCGGGATTTTTCAAAAAAATATTCAACCGAAAAGCGATATAAATATTTTGAATTCTTATTGCCATGGGACAGAAAATTAATCCATTATCATTTCGGCTCGGTATTATAAAGAACTGGAACTCCAGGTGGTTTTTGAAGGGCGAATACGCCAGATTTCTCGCAGAGGATGAGGCGATTCGCTCCGTTGTACGGGAAAAAATAGCGCAGGCGGGAATTTCCGCGATTGAGATAGAACGGACCCAAGGAACGCTTAAGGTTTTTATTAAGGCCGCGCGTCCCGGCTTTATTATCGGCCGGGGAGGAAAAGGAATCGAGGAGCTTTCGAAGGCGATCGAGGCGGCGCTTAAAAAAATTCGGAAGACGAAATTCGTCCCAATCAGTTTGAACGTAGAAGAATTAAAGCGATCGGAAATCTCTGCGCCCCATGTTGCGCAACAGATAGCATGGGATCTCGAAAAGCGCCTGCCTTTTAGGAGAACGCTAAAGAAATATCTTGAAAGCACAATGCAGAATCGGGAAGTAAAAGGAGCGAAAATTTTGTTTTCGGGCAGATTGGACGGAAATGAAATTGCGCGGCGCGAATGGCTGGCAAAAGGATCGCTTCCGCTCCAAACCCTCCGGGCGGACATTGATTACGGGCAGGCAACGGCATTCACGAGTTACGGGACTATAGGCATTAAGGTGTGGATTTACAAAGGCAAAATATTCGCCAAAGATGCGGAAAATTCCAAGTTGCCCTCCGGAGGCGGGTCCTCTTTTGGAGGAAAAAATCAATCGAACTCAAGCTAAAGCTAATAATTTAAAACTTTAATTTTTTTAAATCATCACCATGTTGATTCCAAAGAAAGTAAAACATCGAAAATGGCATAAAGGGCGATCGCGCAAAAGAACCGTAGAAACTCGGGGGATCGAACTTAGCTACGGCAGCTATGGCATTAAAGCTATGGAAGCTGCGTGGCTCAATTCGAAGCAGATCGAATCCGCCCGGCGGACAATCACGAATTCTTTGAAAAGAAGCGGCCGTTTATGGATTCGTGTATTCCCGGACAAGCCCGTTACGATTCGGCCGCCCGAAACGACGATGGGAGGAGGAAAGGGAAGTGTTGATCATTACGTGTTTCCGGTTCGCCCGGGAAGGATTATTTTTGAAATCGACGGCGTGGAAAAAGACGTTGCCTCTGAAGCGTTGCGTCTCGCAAGTTTCAAACTCCCGTTCAAATCCAAAATAATCGCGAAAGAATAACATGAGCAAGAATTTTCAGGAGTTAAAATTAAAAGTGCCGGCAGAGCTGCATAAAATTCTCAAGGACGACAGAGAAAAACTCCGGTCCCTGCGATTTGATCGCATCGCCGGAAAAGTGAAAAACGCGAACGAGATAGGAAATGTGAGAAAAAATATCGCCCGGATTTTAACTATTTTAAATTCTCCCGGCGCGAAGGAAAAATAATACGAAGCGATGAAAATAAACGATATAAACGTGGCTAAAAAGAGAAAAATAATCGGCGTTGTTGTAAGCGACAAGATGAACAAAACGCGGGTAGTTGAAGTTTCCGGTTTCAAAAAACACCCGAAGTATCTTAGATATTACAAAACAACGAAGCGATTCAAGGTTCATGATGAAAAAAACGAATACAAAACCGGCGACAAAGTCATAAT
>CAYZZK010000048.1:0-7402 GCA_964483045.1 uncultured Candidatus Saccharibacteria bacterium | reverse complement strand
CACCCAGATACGTAAGTCGAACGACGTGAAGCTCCGGCGCGCGAATGATATCCTGCGCGGCGATGAGTTGAGGAGCGCCAGTGATGGATAGGCCGGTCTCTTCGCGAACTTCCCGGGCTAAATTTTCCAAGAGCGGCTTGCCCTTTTCGATTCTGCCGCCCGGAATGTCCCATCGATTTTCAATTCCAGGATATTTTGCCGGAGACCGCCGCAGAAGAAGATATGCGCCGTCTTTTCTTTTTAGCAAAATTTTTACACCGACCTGAAGTTTCATGAATCAATTAATGTTTTTATATTACATGACCGGCCGCAATTAGAAAAAATTGACAAGAACTTTGCAAAATGCCATGCTCACAAAGCACATTGACATGAACTTTAACAAGGCGAACCTATGGCTATCATTAATCATGCTCTCAAAGAGTTACACTTCAACATTGCCTATTACGGCCCAGCCTATGCGGGAAAAACAACAAATCTCGTGAAGATTCATGAAAACATTCAAGCCGCTCAAAAGGGCAGGCTGGTCTCCCTCGCGACTAGTTCGGATCGAACATTCTTCTTCGACTTTGTGCCTCTCGAGGAGGCGAATATTCGGGGATTTAAGGTCAAGTTCAAGCTCTACACTGTCCCCGGGCAGGTGATTTATAACACCACGCGGCAACTCGTCCTGCGGGGCGTTGACGGGATCGTGTTCGTCGCGGACTCGCAGCTTAGTAAGACGACTGATAACACTGACAGCTTCACGAATATGGAGGAAAATCTCCGAGCCCTGAAGCTAAATCTGGCCGATATCCCTTTCGTTTTTCAGTACAACAAGCGAGATTTGCCGGATGCAGCCGCAGTCTCCAACATGGAGACTATTCTCAATGCTCGCGAGGCGAAAATGCCTTCCTTTGAGGCATGCGCGAACAGAGGCATAGGAGTGCTCGAAACACTAGAGACGATTACTGCGTTATCGATCCAGAAATTCAGCAAGGTCGCCAAGTAAGATCATAATCCTTCTTGGCGAAATTGAATCGGGAAGCCCTGCACACGCGGGGCTTTTTCATTTTTAAATAACTGTCCGGATCGCTTTTCAAACTTATGCCGATAAATATTTCTTTTTTAAGAAAATGGACATATATCCGACTCCGATAAGAGCTAGGCCCGCTATGACGAGCGCAAGAGGCCAACCGAGGTCGTGTGAAAAATATTCCGACGTGATTTTTAGAATGTAGACCATGAGGAAAATAGTGCCCCACGTCAGAAATGCTTTGCTTCTAATATGCACGCTGATGAACAACGCCCCAAAAACCAGCCCCGGAAAAATCAATTCCCAAAACACATTTTGGCGCGGTTCCCAGCCGCCAAGCGATAATGCCGCTCCAAGAAAGGCAAGTATTCCGAAACCATACAGAAAACCGGAAAGCGGAGCATGCTCGTTTTTGGCGAAAGCGTAACCGAGGAGCATATACGAAAGCCCCGCAATCAGGGCGCGGTACTCATAAAATTTCCATCGCTCGAAATAAAATCCGCCGCTCGTAAGAAAATCAGTAAATGCAAAAAAGAACCATGTACTGAATAAAATACTGAACAGCACAAAAATATTTTTTCGGAAAACAACGTACGATAAAAGATACACACCGAATAAGATACCCGAAATTAAACTTTGAGCACCGGCGCTGCCCATGTCAAAACCGGCATTATCGAAAATTACATACAATCCGATTGGCAGCACTAACGCTGAAATGAGATAAAACGCGTAGCCGACCGCTTCTGTTTTCTGGTCTCTGCCAAACAACAAACCCACGAAATAAGCTGCGATTCCGGCTCCGAACGTCGCCAAGACTTTGGTAACAAATCCGAGACTGGACCAATTTTGCCATACCAAGATCGAAATGCCGAGAAACACTATCCCACCGCCGATATAATATAAAATTTCGGCAATACCGAGTCTTTTTAAGCTAACGTGATCAGCGCCTGCGCCCGCATTGTATGCCGCGAGAACTTCCTCTTTCGTAACCGATTTCTCCGCTCCGAGAGTTTTTATATACTCCAAAATTTCTGCCTTTGTTGCCATTATTGTTTTACCCAACCCAGAAAATGGAAATTGTAATACGACCCAGTCGATTGGAGATTAAGCTTCTTGCTCACATTGTGGCCTTTAAGAAATCGAGTATCATAATCCGTGCCTCCGCCCCAGAAGAAAGGGAAGAAATCATCTCCCCTGCTGCCGTATACCACCTCGAATCCATCGGGCGAAATATTGTTGGAATCTAGATTTAAATTACGCGCCTCTTCAAATGAAATCTGCTTGTTTTCATTTTTGATCACGTCATATATGAATAATTTAGTTTCGGCGGGAGGTAGATTATTATTTGGGGGCTCCGGTGTTCTTATGGTATTTTCGACCAATTGCCCATTTTGGACGGCATAGCGCATGCCGTTATTGTAGTAATAGGTATCTCCGGATTCATATAAGAAATTGAAATGCGGCTGTATAAAAAGTCCCGGCAGGTAAATACTTCCCGCTACGAACAAAATCATCAAAACCGGGATTGATATTCCTAAAACGAGGGTTATGTTTTTCTTTAGAAATTCCATGTTTTTATTATACCATTTGAAGCCCTTTCTCGTTCAGCTTCGAGAGCCCCTGACAAAACTGCATGCAATTTTCGACCTAAAAAAAACAGAGCCGCCTCCCGAGGAAGACGGCTCTTTAGGATTAGAATATGAGAAAACCAAGGAACATTACACCCTTGACGAGCCTTTGAGAACAGCCCCTATACAAGATAGCTTTTTGCGGCCTTTTACCGACCGTCTGGAGTCGAACCAGATTCTCCGAGGTTACGGGGTGCGTCAATACCTCCTCTCTTTTGAATGTTTTCGTCGTATTATTCATGCTGTTCCAATGGATTTCCCAGAGAAACAGTACCGTAGAGTAATATAGCAAAATGAAAAAATAACGCAAATTAGAAACATTGAGAAGTGGGCATTTTTTTGATACAGTACTTTTAGTTTGCCACCTTAGCTCAGCGGTAGAGCAACGCTTTTGTAAAGCGTGGGTCCTCGGTTCAAATCCGAGAGGTGGCTCAATGCGCATAGCAACGCTATCTTTCGAATAGGCATGTTTTGACGTATAATGAGCAAACGAAAGATGCCCAAATTCACTCATCTGCATACGCATAGCCACTATTCCCTCCTCGACGGATTGGCGAAAATCCCCGATCTTATCAAGCGGACAAAAGAGCTGGGAATGGATTCCCTCGCGCTTACCGACCACGGGGTTTTGTACGGCGCTGTCGAATTTTACAAAGCTGCGAAGAAAGCCGGAATAAAACCGATTCTGGGAGTCGAAGCATACGTCGCTCCGCGCGATAGGTTCAGCAAGGAAGCCAGCGAAAAATATTATCATCTTATCTTGCTCTCGGAGACCAACGCCGGCTGGCAAAATTTGATCCAGCTCATGAGCAAGGCGCACACCGAAGGATTTTATTATAAACCCAGAATCGACAAGGATTTACTCAAAAAGCACCGCGAGGGACTGATCGGCCTTTCCGCGTGCCTTGCGGGCGAAGTAAACAGAAGCTTGTCCGCGGAAAGATTCGAGGATGCAAAGCGGATTGCGCTTGAATATGAGGACATTTTGGGCAAGGGGAATTTTTTTCTTGAAATCGGGCACCATCCGAACAATGCGGCTGTGCAGAAAATTTACAACGATATTATCCGGCTTTCAAAAGCCACCGGGATACCGCTCGTCGCCACGCAGGACATCCATTACGCGAAGCCGGAAGATGCCGAATATCACGATATTCTTTTAGCCGTCCAGACCGGAAACAAAACAAGCGACGACGATCGGCTTTCGCTTAAGTCGGATAATTTTTCGCTCAACTCTCCGGAAGAAATGGCTGAAAATTTCAAAGACCTTCCCGAGGCAATCCTAAACACAGCGAAGATTGCGGAACGGTGCACCGTGGAACTGACGCTCGGCAAGGCAATACTGCCCGATTTCCCGAAACCGGATGGAAAAACCGCGAGCGAATATGTCCGCGAATTGGCGTATGAGCGGATCGACAATCGTTTCCCGAAGGAAAAACAGACGGAGGAGGTTTTGAAACGCCTGGAATATGAGCTTAGTATTATTGAGAAAACCGGGTTTGCGGATTACTTTTTAATCGTTGCGGATATGGTGAACTGGGCGAAAAACCACGGAATCGCGGTCGGCCCGGGAAGAGGGTCCGCGGCCGGAAGCCTGGCGTCGTACATTTTGGGAATTACGGACATCGACCCGCTCCAGTACGGGCTGCTCTTTGAGCGGTTTTTAAACCCCGAACGCATTCAGATGCCCGATGTCGATATCGACTTTGCCGATGCGCGCCGTGACGAAGTCCTCGCCTATCTCAAGGAAAAATACGGGCCGGACCATGTGGCGCAGATCATCACTTTCGGAACAATGGCTGCGAGAGCGGCGATTCGCGATGCGGGACGGGCAATGGGATTCGGGTACGGCTTTTGCGACCAGATTGCGAAACTCATCCCTTTTAATCCGACGCAGGGCATGAAAGAAGGATGGCTCAAGGAGTGCCTTGTAAAAGTAATTGAACTCAAGTCCCTTTATGATCACAATGAAGACGCGAAGCGGCTGATCGATGTGGCGATGCATCTTGAAGGGGTGGTGCGCCATGCCTCGGTGCACGCCTGCGGCACCGTGATCTCGAAGGAACCGCTCGTCAACTACTTGCCGCTTCAGCTCGCGCCCCAGGACAAGACAAATGTCATTACGCAGTTCGAGATGCACACCGTCGAGGACCTCGGACTTTTGAAGATGGACTTGCTCGGGCTCAAAAACCTCACCATCATCGAAGAAACGATCCGGCTTATTAAAGAAACGCAGGACGCAGTCGTGAAAATCGATCAAATTCCCCTGGATGACAAAGCGACATTCGATCTGTTGCGCGCCGGAGATACGACCGGGGTGTTTCAACTTGAAGGCAGCGGCATGAGACGATATCTCAAAGACCTCGGACCGACGGAAATTGAGGACGTTATCGCAATGATTTCGCTCTATCGGCCGGGGCCGATGGACCTTATCCCCTCATTTATAAAGCGGAAGCACGGGCAGGAAAAAATCACCTATTTGCATCCTCGGCTCGAGCCAATTTTGAAGAAAACGTACGGCATCGGCGTGTATCAGGAACAGATGATGCAAATCGCCCGCGATCTTGCCGGCTTCACGCTGCCCGAAGCGGACACCCTTCGAAAAGCGATCGGCAAAAAAATCAAATCGCTTCTCGAGGAACAAAAAGAAAAACTGATAAACGGCATGCTGGCGAACGGCATCCCGGCGAACGTCGCCCAGCAGATCTGGGAACTATTTCCCCCCTTTGCGCGCTATGGATTCAACAAGAGCCATGCCGCGTGCTACGCGATTATCGGATATCGGACGGCATATTTGAAAGCGCACTATAGAGAAGAATTTATGGCCGGGCTTTTGAACGCCGAAGTGAACGACATCGAACGGATTTCGTTTTTGATTCAGGAAGCCAAGCAATCCGGCCTGGAGATTCTGCCGCCCGACATCAATAAAAGTTTTGCCACTTTTACGCCGGAAGGAGGTAAAATCCGCTTCGGCCTGGTGGCCATCAAAAATGTCGGCGCGGAAATCACGCGGGGCATCATCGAAGAGAGGGTCAAGGGCGGGCCGTTTAAAACATTCGAAGATTTTTTGATCCGCGTTCAGCACAAGGATCTGAACAAAAAATCGCTTGAGTCCCTCGCGAAAGGCGGAGCATTTGATTCGCTGGGCATCGAGCGAAATCAGGCGATTTTAAATATTGATGACATCGTCAAATTTGCCGCCTCTGCACGCAGGGATGCATCGCTTAACTCCTCCGCAACCTCGCTTTTCGGCGCGAGCGTGCCCCGGGCCTCGCTGCGCCTCCGGCCCGCTCCCCCGGCGACCGAACAGGAAAAACTGGTGTGGGAAAAAGAACTTCTCGGGTTTTATCTTTCGGAACATCCCATGAATACGTATTCGGAAAGACTGAACGCTATCAAGCCAACGCCCATTGAAAAGGTACGTCTCGTGAAGGACGAAATAACTCCCCAGCGGACTGCCGGATTGGTTACAAAGCTCAAGAAGATACTCACGAAAAAAGGCGACCCGATGGTTTTCGCGACAATCGAAGATCCTTCGATGCAGCAACTCGAGGTACTCGTATTCAATAGCGTTCTGGTAAAAACCGCTTCCATTTGGGAAGAGAATAATGTTTTACTTGTCGCCGGACGGATGTCGTGGCGGGACGGGGAGCCCAAAATGATCTGCGACGAGGCCCGGAAGCTCGAAGCGTAAGAAAAAGAAGCCGCACTCCAAAACGGTTGGAGTGCGGGTTTTTGATTTGCTGTCGCGCGTTCCGCCTAGAATCATAACCGTGCCGTGCAGATTTTTTATTTTGTTCTCACATTTTTATGATTCACGGCAGCTCCTTCGCACGAAGCAATTTCAGGCGAGCTGATTTTGAATGTAACATACTGGAATTTTTTGGACAACCCATTTGTAATAAAATAAAAACCGCCGGATACCCGGCGGTTTGACCGAAAACTTTCGATTGGTTAGAAATGGCTTCTGGACGGAGTGTTATAGGCGAATCTGAACTTGGTGTCGCCAAGAGCGGCGGCGATCGCTCCCTTCGGCCATCGGCCGTTCAATTCGATACGCTTTGGATTTTTGTTCGCAAAACGCCGAATCGGAGGTTCCGAAATTTGCGTTCCCAGATTTGCAAAGGAACAAAGATCCGGCGTGGTTAGTTCTTTTTCACATTCGACCGTCGTGGTCATATTCGCTTCCTTTCGTTGGGGGTTTATTACTGTTTCAAGTTACCGTGGCATGGTAGCAGTAAAAGCAATCCATTTCAAGCGGTTTTTGGTTTCGCTTCCACTTAACTTGTTTTTTGGACTTTATGGGCGAAAAAGCATGACTCGAGACATTAATTAGACTCGTGCAAGCAGTTTAGTCAGCCTCTTATTGTCTTTTTGGCCGCATCAGCGGAAAGAAGACCGTTTCCCGGACGGGTTTATCCATGAGAATCGCAAAAAGCCGCTCCGAGAGGCCGAAGCCGGCCGCCGGAGGCATGCCGTATTCGAGCGCCTCCAGAAAATCGGCATCGAGCCGCTGGGCTTCGGCATCCCCCGCCTCGCGGAGCTTCATTTGCTCCTCGAAACGCGCGAGCTGGTCAAGCGGATCATTCAATTCCGAAAATCCTTTTCCAAGTTCCGTGCCGGCCGCCATTACCTGGAAACGCTCGACACAGCCGGGCTTGGTCCGCGACCGCTTCGCAAGCGGCTCGATTTCCACCGGGGGATCGATAAGGAAGCAGGGCTCGATGAGCTTTGGGCGCACTGTGTGCTTAAAGATAAGGTCGAT
>CAYZZK010000047.1:0-7505 GCA_964483045.1 uncultured Candidatus Saccharibacteria bacterium | reverse complement strand
CGACGTTGTTAATGGAATTACAAGTACGATCTCCTCATCTCTTTGCGTAGGATTTATTACCGGCGTCGCAATTACCAACACGGGTCGGTAACCTCCTGTGCTTTGATCAAGTATTAAGGTTTTCTTACAGTTCTGATTTAAACACTGCGCTTTTTTCTTATTAACAGTACCGCAATATTTACAGCGGATTTCATATGGGTTAAGCGAGACCTTAAAAATATCTCGCTTTCTAATATTGACGGTTTTTGCCTGCACATTATTTCTTTTTGTTGGATACATCCGACTTCGAAATTTTGTTTAGATCTAATTCTTGGCCTTTTTCAGCTCCTGACATAGGTGGAGTATTATAAACATGGTCTAATAGGGCTTGAAGCGTGAAAGTTCCATATTGTTCTAAGATCGTATTTATAATTTGCTTTCTATTTGCATCGATATCGAGTTCGATTTCACTTGGCCCCTTGTATGAATAAAGAAAATAAATTTCGTCGTGATTTTTCGTTTTGCTTTTTGCAGAAACACAGATGTAATTTTCTTTTTCTAAAAGAGCAAGTCTTTTATCTAACTTCATATCGTAAGGGCCGAAAGTATATCGAATCCATTTTACATTTGTAATTTGCTCTCCGGTGAATTCAACAGATTTCAGATCTGCTAAGTACATTAACTTAACTAATTGTGTTTTTGTAACCTTGCCGCTTAGATTTTTGATAATAAAAGCAAGGAACTGCTCGGTTATACCCATGAATCCATTATAGCATTTAACCCTGTTTTTCCGATGACGGTTAATCCGCATTGTTTCTAATCCCATCAAGCATTAATAGGCACATTGGATTCGGCCTTTTTCATATCTGCCCCGAAAGAATGCCATTCTTTCAGCTCTTGGAGTATAATGTTCCAATCACGTCCCACTAACGCTACAGAACGAATCATCGAACGACGAGCCTACTGTGCAACGCCATCTATAATGGCATAAAGGCCGAATTAAAACTTACATCAATGGAAGAACAACAATTACAAATTAACTTGGAGCTTCAGCTATTTTCTTTGTCGAATGTGCAGATTGGTTTTGATGAAGAAAATTTTTCGTTCCTAGTAATGTCGGGGAACTCCGCGCGCCGCTATCTTGCTACTCCCAAGCATGCAAAACGCTTAATGCTGCTTTTACAAGCAAAAATTCAGGAATATGAGAAGCAGTATGGAGAGTTGAAAACGTCACTCCCTGCGACAAAAGGAGAGACGTCAAAAAAGGAGAAGTTCGGATTTTAATTGCCCACCCCGAAGAATATAAAAAACTGTTCCGGAACTCCGAAAACAGTTTTCATAATTTATTTGTCTAAGTCCACCTTTTTCTATTCCTTAATCGTAAATTTTGTGTATGCGGGCGAGTGCTTCACAAGTTCCTCCGGCCTGAACCACACTTTTATCTCTTCTTTCGCTTCCTTCTCGGTACCGGAAGCATGAATCAAATTAAATATCCCGATTCCCTTTTCGTCGGCGTGTTTGAATGATACGTGCGCGTAGTCTCCGCGGATTGTGCCCGGCAGCGCGCTTTTCGGTTCCGTCGCCCCCACCATTTTGCGGGCCACCTCTACGATTTCAACTCCTTCCAGAACCATCGCAACAATTGGGCCGGACGTAATCATCTTGACCATAATATCCCTAACTTTTTCGCCCCGCCTTTTCGCCAAATCATCTGTGTAATGCAGACGAGCAGCGCTTTTCTCCGACACCAAAAGCTTTAGCCCCACCATCTTTGCGCCCACGCGTTCAAACCGAGTGATGATTTCCCCGATAATCCCCCGCTCGAGCGCATCGGGCTTGAGTAAAATCAATGTTTTTTCCATTTTTTATCTTTTTATTTTTTCGGTTTCTTCTTTAGCTCTAATCCTAGCTCGTTCAACTGTTCTTTGTCCACTTCGCTCGGCGATTTCATCATCGGATCAACCGCATCGCCCGTTTTCGGAAAGGCGATCACTTCCCGGATGTTCGGCTCATTGCGCAGAATCATCAAAAGCCGATCGAGCCCCCAGGCGATGCCCCCGTGCGGCGGCGCGCCGTAGGAAAGCGCTTCGAGCATGTGGCCAAAATTCGCTTGTATGCGCGCGTCCGTAAATCCCATAATCCTGAACACGGCCTTCAGGGCGCTTGGCTGGTGGTTGCGAATACTTCCCCCGCCCACCTCGTAGCCATTCAAAACAATATCATACTGCGTCGTTAAAATGTTTGGAATATTTTTGTCCGCGAGAAGATCGGCCATGAACTCCGGCTTCGGTCCAGAAAACGGATTATGAGTGAATGTCCAGCCGCCCTTGTCGGACTGCTCGAAAAACGGGAAGTCTATTACCCAACAAAATGCCAGAAGATTTGGGTTATTTTTGCCTTTCCGGATGTCAGGCCGATCCGTTTTATATTTCTCCATAGCGTCCTTGTATGACATACGCGGGAACGGAATCTCTTGAATTTCTTTTTCCGGCGCGCACGCTTTAATAAGCGCGATCAAGAGCTCTTCGTTTAATTGCATCACCTCTTCCTGCTCCACAAAGCTCATCTCAAGATCGAGCTGCGTAAACTCGGGCTGGCGATCGCCGCGCGTATCTTCGTCGCGGAAGCAACGGGCTATCTGAAAATATCTTTCCAATCCTCCGACCATCAATAGCTGTTTGTACTGTTGCGGAGACTGGGGAAGCGCGTAGAATTTTCCGTTATATAAGCGCGATGGAACCAAATAATCGCGCGCGCCTTCGGGCGTTGATTTCGTAAGTATCGGCGTCTCAACTTCGACAAAGTTTTTATCGCTCAAAAAATTCCGGATGAATTTAATCGTGCGGTGGCGAAATTCCAAATTTTTCCGAAGCCGCTCGCGGCGAAGATCGAGATAGCGGTACGCGAGCCGCGTTTCCTCCTTTATTTCAAGCCCATCCGTATCAACCGAAATCGGCATCGCCTCGGCGGCATTCAGAACTTCGAGCGACACCGCTCCGACTTCGTGACGCCCCGTCGGAATTTTAGCGTTTACCATCGCCAGCGGCCGCTTCTGAACAATCCCCTTGATCCGCACGACGTATTCAAGACGCAGATCGGTGGCGCCCGGAATTTTGGAAGTTAAAACGATTTGGGCGGTGCCGGATCGGTCGCGGAGATCGATAAAAATAAGCTTGCCGTGATCGCGCCGAGCGCTAACCCACCCGGCAAGCTCCACTTCCTTTCCTTCCTGTTCCGGAATGTCTGAAACGAAAATGCGCATATATTGTATTTGTAGATTATACGTCCCGGAAAAGCCAGAAGCAACTTGAAATTAAAAGGGCCCGAGAGACTTTTGCAAAACTCCCGGACCCAGATTTGCGGCTAAGAGGAAACGATCCTAGCCGACACGATCATGGTTGCACAGATTTTTTCCGGCGTCAATAATTACGCTCGCAGTAACCAGCGCCCAAAATAAATAGGCCCGAAGCAATGTAGATGCACAGCTCCGGGCCCGTTATAGCTAAGGACTCAAACCGGTCGATGAAGACTAGGTCACACCCTAACCAACCCGCTCATAGTTGCACGGCTCTTTCCCCGTGTCAAGTCCTCCGGGCGAATCAAAATTCCACGCCCGCCTTGCCCAGTTCGCCGCCCCAAAACGGATGCTTTATATCCTTCATTTCCGTTACGAGGTCAGCGGCGTCCAAAAACTCCTGCGGCGCGCCGCGGCCGGTGAGAACGATCAGCTTGTCCTTCGGCAGATCGCCGATCGCGGCGATAACTTCTTTTGCCGTTATCAGATCGAGGGAGATCGCCACATTCACCTCATCCAGAATTATAAGATCTCGCTTCGGCAATTCTGCCTTAAAATATTCCAGCGCCTTTTTGGCGGCCTTGGCATGTTCTTCCCGCGGCAACTGATCCCCTAAAATTCCCACAAACCCCAAGCCCATTTTTTTGAGCTCAAATTTGCCGCCGCCGCCGCGCTTTCCGATTTCCGCCAAATCCTCCCCCGATTGCCACGGTCCTTTGATAAACTGGATCATCAGGACGTTTTTCCCGCGCCCGACCGCCCGCACCGCCTGCCCTAAGGAAGCAGTCGTTTTGCCTTTTCCGTCACCAGTGAAAATAATGAGCATTTATAGCAATTAGCGGCAGAAATTACGTTTGATCAATATAGCCAGGAAGTCCTTTGATTTGTTTAATTATATCCACCGCGGCAATGCCTCCATCCCCAACGGATTTTACAATCTGATTCACTCCCCCGCGAGCCATGCCGACAGCCCATACGCCCGGAGCACTCGTTCTCATATTTTCATCCACTTTTATAAAATCACCGGAGCACTCCAAACCCAGCTTTTGTGAAAACATCTGCGATGACGCAACGCCCAGAGAAATAAACAATGCGTCGAAGGAAACCACACTCTCGTCATCGAGCATTATTGAATTGGCTCTTGCTTCGTCTCCGGAAATCTTTTTTACTCTGCGCGCCAGTACCGGAATATTCTTTTCTTTAAGCACGGCGGTATACTCCGGAGAAAAGTTGACCCGCGGGCTATGAGAAACGATTTTTACTTCTTTCGCGTATGCAGAAAGCTCTACTGCTTCTTCTGCTGCCAAGCTTCCATTTCCAAGAACCGCGATACTCTTATTTTTATATATTGGCCCATCACAGAGAGCGCAGTAATGGACGCCCTTGCCCATATACTGTTTTTCGCCAGGAAGATTTGCCTTGATGTAGTTTGCCCCATGCGCGAGGATCAAGTGCTTCCCGGAAAATTCTTTTCGCGACGCGGTACGGACAAGGAACGCGCCATCGTCGCGCTTTTCCGTATGTACCACTTCCTCGTGGATAAATTCCGCTCCCTGCGTTTTGCCCTGCTCGATAAAATTATCGAGCAATATTCGACCGGAAATCCCATCCGGAAAGCCGGGATAATTTTTAACATCTACCGCATCGGCAAGCGGACTTTGTTCGTCCAAGCCGATCACCAGCGCCTTCACGCCCGCGCGCACCAAAAATGTTGCCGCTGTCCACGCCGCGGGCCCCGCACCTATCACGATAAGATCAAAAACATCGCTCATCAGCTTGGATTTTATCAGATAATCCTTGCAATAGAAATTGGACATGCCTGCGAGATCTTGACATCATATGCATAAGTATTGTACTATTTTTTCAGTTCAACCTTAATAAAAAACAACGAAAGGGGGCGGTATGAAATTCAGCATAGCTGCTTGTGTCGCAACGATCGTTTTTGTCGCCATGCAAGCGTTCATTTCATTCGTAGAAGGAACGTTTGCAAAGAATCGATGGATAACGATGGGGTTTATCAACCACGGCGGGATGTGGGGAGATCTTCTGCTGCTCCCGGTGGTTAACGGCTTTCTGTGGCCGTATCTGACAATCAAGGGAGAGCTTCTCCCGATATCGGTAATGATGTTCGTCAACTGCGTCATTACCGTATTAATTCATTGGAAGTGGGCTGATTGGCTACGTGAATCGGAAACCAGAGGCCACATGTTCAATGCCAATAGCGTCACCAGCTTCACTCTTGCAGGATGGCTTCATGTCTTCTACATGACAATTCAGCTCACCCTGCTGATGCTCTATGTTCTTTCCGTTATACCTCCGCAGGTCGTTTGGATTATATCGTCCGTCCTTACTGCGCATGTTTTTCTCGGTACGGTTCAGCCCGGATGGTATTGCACCGGAAAAGTGTGGACCATGGGAAATATCATACCGCCGACGGTATGCACAGCGCTCATCTGGCTCATTGGGGTTTTGAAACTCCGCTCCGTATGACGGAAATCACAACAACGATCGAGGCTCACCCAAAGTGAGCCTCGTTAATTTTTAAGAATCTAAAGGATAACCCCTCCGCCCAGCATTTCGCCTTTCTTTGTATAGAAAACTGCAGACTGGCCGGACGCAACAAATTTCTGTGGGTTTTTAAAGACCAACCCCGCACTAGACTTATGACTTATGACGAGTCGCGCTTCGCTCACTGGCTGCCTATATCGCACACGAGCGAGAACGGAAACTGGTGACTTATTATCAATAACTGGGTTGATAAAGTTAACATTCGCGAGCGTGACTTCTTTTTTGTACAGCGCTTTATTGTCTTCACCTTCCGCAACGACAAGCGTGTTTGTTTTTACATCCTTCTCTGAAACATAATGAGGCAGAGTTTTATGCTCACCCGTAATTCCCAATTCATAATTCTTATCTTTTAAATCGAGACCGTGCCTCTGCCCGATCGTGTAAAAATACACACCTTCGTGTTTGCCGATTTTTTGCCCGGAGAGCGTATGTATTTCTCCGCGCTTCGGCCGGATATAAATCCTCAAAAAATCTGCAATCGGCACATCGCCCAAAAAACAAATCCCCTGTGAGTCTTTCTTATTCGCAGTCGGCAGTCCCGCCTTCCGCGCAATCGCCCGCACCTCCGGTTTCAGATAGTCCCCTATCGGAAACAGGCAGCGTGAAAGCTGCGCCTGCGTGAGCGTCCAGAGGAAATAGGATTGATCCTTATTGGAATCAATCGCTGCTAATAGCTTGTAGCTTATAGCTAATGGTTTTTTATTATTTGCCATTCGCAGTTTACTATTGGCGCGCCGCACGCGCACGTAATGTCCCGTCGCCACATAATCCGCCCCCGCGGCAATCGCTTGATCGAAAAACAATCCGAACTTTATTTCTTTATTGCACATCACATCCGGATTCGGCGTTATCCCGTTTCGATATCCGTCCACCATGTATTTCACGACTTTCTTTTTATACTCTTTCTCGAAATCCCACACGTAAAACGGGATGTTCAAGTTTTCCGCAACCCGACGCGCGTCCTCCGCATCCCGATCCTGGCAGCCATCCACATTAAAACAGCGCATGAAAACGCCGACGACGTCATAGCCCTCGTTCTTTAAAAGCAGCGCGGCGACGGATGAATCCACTCCGCCCGACATTGCGGTAAAAACTCGTTTCGGTTTTTGGGGCATGTTCGAAAAGCCCGAGCGAAGCCGAATGGTTGATACTGTTTCTGGTTTCATAGCGGGGATATTCTAATTTAAAAATTCGCGTATGGCAAAATCCTCATACTTATGCACACTGTTGAAATTTTATTCTATTTCTTTATTATGTAGATAGCGGTTCGAAAAAATTTCACCAGCTGAACCACTAGAAAGGATGAATGCGACATGTACCTCAATATTCCGCATATGCTAGCGGCTGCAATTACAGTCCTTAAGCCGTTTGGAGCGAACGATACTAAAGTAGCCCAACTCTCTGATTCTTCCGCAGAGAAATGCCCACGGTGCCACACCGCAATGAAAATTCTCGTGGCGTCTCCGACTATCCGGATACCCCAATGTCCGCGATGTTTTTATGAGCCGCGGTAACCATATCCAGCCGTAGAACCAACAAAAAAGCGCTTCGCAAGAAGCGCCTCTTTTTGTTCATAATTTCATTTACTCTGCTCTGGTTCTCCTCCCCCCTCACTTCCTCCCCGTCCGGAAGGTGGAGACGGGAGAGGTGGCCGTCCCTGACC
>CAYZZK010000046.1:0-7719 GCA_964483045.1 uncultured Candidatus Saccharibacteria bacterium | reverse complement strand
AATAACTTATGACGGCGACTCCAAATTTCGCGCCAACAAGCCCATTCTAGCAGGGTCAGCCGACGTTTCGCAAGAATTGTACGCCCGGTTTCTATTGATAATGTTCGCGGTTGCTGATACCCTATGGCCAGCAGTTTTGCTGCGAAAAACAACAAAAACCCTTAACAACTACATATTTGGGGAACTAGAAAGAGAGAGCGTTATGAAAGCATTATTGTCTGTATATAACAAAACCGGAATTGTCGAGTTCGCGCAGGAATTGATTAATCTCGGATGGGGAATTATTTCCTCCGGGGGCACGGCGGCAGTTTTGAAGAAGGCAGGTCTTGCGGTTCAAGATATTGCCGAGATCACTGGGCGGGGACCAATTCTGGATCATCGTGTGGTGACACTTGCGCCGGAAATCCATGGTGGATTGCTGGCAACTGCATACCATACGGAAGAGCTGGAAAAGCTCGGTTTTCCGTTCATTGGGCTCGCGTGCGTGGATTTGTATCCGCTGAAGGAAGCGATCCGCAAACCGGAAGCGACTGCAGAATCTGTCATTGAAAATACCGACATCGGTGGGCCGACGTTGCTCCGATCAGCAGCAAAGGGGCGGCGTATCGTCATTGCAGATCCGGCGGATCGCCCGGTCGTGATTCAGTGGCTCAAAGATGGGCGGCCGAATAATTCTGACTTTATCGCTTCGCTTGCCGCGAAAGCCGAAGGAATCGTCGCCGAGTATTGCCTCGAATCCGCACGCTATCATAGCGGCGGTAAGATAGACGGGTTCGTGGGTACACAGGTCGCCGGATGTCGGTACGGAGAAAATCCGTATCAGACTCCGGCCGCGCTGTTTGCTGCAGACTCCGATGATCCGCTTGCGCTTCATCGGTTCGAACTGGTGGGCGGCGAAGGGCCAAGTCTCATCAACTTCACCGACGTGGATTGTTTGGTTCAAACCATCACGCACATTGCCGCAGGGTTCGACGTTAATTTCGGAACCGTGCCGTGCATTGCGGTCGGCGTGAAGCACGGCAATGCGTGCGGGGCAGCAGTTTCAAAATCTCCATGTACAGCTCTTGAACGTATGCTTGATGGAGATCTCGTGGCAATTTTCGGCGGGTTTGTCATTACGAACTTTCCGATTGGTAGCGATGAGGCCGCAGTGCTTCGACACTATGGAATGCACGGAGAGGCAAAGCGAATGCTGGATGGCGTTATTGCCCCTTCCTTTAGCGAGGAGGCGATCGAGGCGCTGGCTCGGACGAAAACCGGTAAATGCCGGATGTTCCGAAATCCGGCGTTGGGTTCCCTTACAAAAAGCACTCTTGATCGTGCGCCTCGCTTCCGCCAGGTTCGCGGAGGTTTTCTCCGACAGCCGAATTACACCTTTGTTCTGGATCTCGCACATCCCGAGCTGGAAGTCACCGGCGCCGGACTCGAGGATGTGAAAGGGGATATGGTGCTCGCGTGGGGGGTGGGCTCAACGAGCGTCAGCAATACTATTACGCTCGCGCTTAACGGGCAATTGATCGGCAATGCGGTCGGTCAGCAGTCCCGAGTGGATGCCGCTCGGCTTGCTCTCGATCGAGCTCGTAATCATGTCGTGACCGGCGCGGTCGGATATTCAGACAGCTTTTTTCCCGAACCGGATGGGCCCCAGACGCTTGTATCTGCAGGCATCGGGGCGGTCTTCGCTTCTCGGGGATCGGTAAAAGACGCGGCCGTGAAGAAATTCTTTTCCGATGCGATGGTGCTTTTCTGTACGCTGCCCGACAAGGTGTGTCGGGGATTCTATCGTCACTAGGTCCTTGCGGGAATCGTGGGCGCTGCTTCTAAATCAAGTAGCGCCCTTTTATTTCGCCATTGGGCGAAATACTTCTTATTAAGTCCGGTGACTTTCGGAGTCAAACGGCCACGAGCCGAGGATAGTTTTCTCTTGTATTTTTCTTTGCGATGTTCAATAGTGAGTGGCACAGTTAAATTGATAACTGAAAAACGGAACAATAAGCAAAACAACTGAAACGAAAGGAACGTTATGACAGAAGCAGAAACTGCCGGGAAAGCATCGGACATTCCGGTCTATGTCGGTTCAAGCCGTGACGTGTATCGAAGGGAGGCGGGAATTCTGGAATTCAGATTCAAAGACACCTTCTCCGTGTTCGATGTGGGGGAACATCATCAAACGATTCCGGGGAAAGGAGCGGCGCTCTGTGCGAGCGCGGTGCAGTCGTTCAAAATTGCGCAGGCGCTCGGGATCGAAACACACTTCATCGAGCAGATTGATGCGATCACTATCAACGTGAAAGAATTTCGGATTCTCGAGCCGGCCGAAACCGATTTCACAACCACGGGCTACATTCTTCCCCTCGAATTCATTGATGGGTCGTACGTTGCCGGCAGTCTCGGCAGGGATATGAGAAGCGGGAAAAAGAAGCCGACCGATTTCGGTTTCGAAACCGACGAGGCGCCACAAGACGGAACGCCTTTGTTCTGGCCGGAGCAGCGATACACGACGAAGCGCGAAGAGTTCGATCGGCCGCTGACGCCGGAAGAAGCGCGAGATCTGGCCAAAATCACCACAGATGAAGAAGATCGGATTTGGCGGATAATCCACCGCTTCAACGCGGGGTTGAGCTTGGTTGCGTCCAGGGCTGGCTTCACTCGTTTCGACGGCAAAAAAGAATGTGGTCTCGGAGCTCGCCGTCGGCCGGTGATTCTCGACACTGCCGGCACGCCGGATGAAGATCGGTTTGTCCTTACCGACGCTCTGCGGGAGGGAGAGATCATTCACTATTCTAAAGAGATGATTCGCGAGATTTTTATCGCGAATGGATATTACGCGAAAGTTATGGCTGCGCGCAAAGCAGCGGAGCCCGATCCGGAGTATCCGGATCTCACCACTGCTGAAATCGCCGAAGTGAGTACTAGGTACCAGCAATTCGCAGAGGCCTATACGCGCGTTCTGCTGACGCAGTTGCGGCCAGCGAGTGACTCCCGCGAGTACTCGAAGCTGGACATCGGCGAGTTGCTATAGCTGCGGATTGGTTAAGATAAGCGAATGGCGCCTTGGAAAAAACACGGCGCCATTTTTACATTTTTATTGGCCGAATAACCGGCGCGCTTGTATTAAATCTGTTTTTCCCCCAGTATCATTGATGCTGTTTATTGTGTATCCTTTATTTATTATCTTCATATCTTCATAAATTCATAAAAGTAAGAGCTAGAATTTTCAATCGTCTTTATATGAGCGAAGCAGAAAAAAACGACTTAAAGAACATCTTTTTGGAGGCATACGAGAAGTATGCGGATGCCATATATAGGTACTGTTTTTTCAGAGTATTTTCCCGCGGACGCGCCGAAGAGCTGATGCAGGAAACCTTCATGAAAACATGGCGGTATCTTTCAGACGGGAAGCACGTGGATAATATGCGGGCGTTTGTGTATCGGATAGCGACGAACCTGATCATTGACGATTCGCGCAAAAAGAAAGAAGAAAGTTTGGATGCGGCGCTCGAGCAGTCGGATGCGTTCGAGCCATCGTACGACGGAGCGGCGGAAATTGAAGCGCAGGTCATGTTCAAGGAAATTGTCCGAGCGATGGACCATCTGGAGGAGGGCGAGCGGCGGGTGCTCACGCTGCGCTATCTCGAGGACTTGAATCCTCGGGACATCGCGGAGATTCTCGGCATAAGCGCGAACAACGCATCGGTAAAAATAAGCCGCGCACTTCGCAAACTCAAGAAATATTTTAAAAACTAGAAACTATAAGGATAGCGCCGCGCCATTTATAACTGGGGGCATACATATAAAATCAAAAAATAACATGCATCCGCTGCTCAAAAAATTTAATATATTGAAGCAAAAAATACGCCTTGAGGCGGGCAAAAAGGAACTCGGCAAAAAAGAGCTTATTAAGGAGCGTCTCATTCAGTATATGGATACGCCAACCGAGGCGAAATCAGCGGGCGAGCATTTCCATCCCACCGAAGAGCCGACCGGCGTCCTGAATTTTTTCTACAAGCCGATGCCGGTATTTGCACTTGTAGTAATCGTCGCGCTCGTAGGCGGTGGAGCAGTGTCGTTTGCCGCTCAAGGCGCTTTGCCGGGAGCCGCCCTCTATCCGATAAAAGTGGACTTCAATGAAAAAGTCGGAGCCGCGCTTCAGTTTTCTTCAGAGCAGAAGGCAAACTATCAAGCGGATCTCGCCGCCCGCCGGCTGGAAGAAGCAACCGAGCTCGCTTCCCGGGGAGACGGAAGTATAACCGACACGGAAAAAGCAGATATTGAATCTCGGTTTCAGGCACATGCCGACAAAGTCGAATCTCGGATACAGGACATAGAGGCGGGAGGGGATGTCCGCGCTGCGGCGGATGTAGCTTCGCGCTTCGAAGCATCCCTCAATGCCCAGGAAAAGATTTTGGGCAAGCTGGAATCGAAAAATTCTGAAGTGAAAGACATTAACGCCGGCGTCCATTCAACTCTCGGAAGCATTATGGGCGTTCGCGTCGGCCTTGAATCGCGGGTTGCGGCAACAAGCACCGCGGAGTTAGGAATGAAGGGGCCTGAAGCCAAAACTGCGGCGGAAGGAAAAGTGAATGCCGCGACAAACGTGATTGCGTCGGTTCGCTCGTACATCTTGGGCAAGAAAGAAAAGTTGGGAGTTTCGGCGGCAGCGGACGCGGAAGCGAAGCTCGGAGCGGCAGAAAATTTGGTCGTGCAAGCGCGAGCAAAAATTGACGCCGGCGCGTACGGCGAGGCGTTCAATCTCGGCAATGAAGCGATTCGAATCGCGCAAGAAGCCCGTGCGCTCGAAAAGGCAAACATCAACCTTAACCTGAATATGAAGATAGGCGATGACGGCGCGGAATCTGAAGGCGGAATGAATGCAACGGGAAGCGATGGAAACGAGAGAGACAACTCGACTTCATCGGGACATGAAGAGGTCGAAGTGAAGGGCGGCTTAAAAGTAAATATCGGTTTGTAATCTGCGGACCAGCTTTTTGCACAGGCCGCCTTTCGAAGCGGAAGTTACGGGCGGCAGCAGCGCAAGTGGTCCAGCAATCAGCCAGGCCTCTGCCTTTTGGCTGCGCATTAATTCTGGGCAGAGTTTATCCCCAGAAAGGGTATTGACACGTTTTGCAGTGTGCGTATATAATCTAACCCACGAATGAGCACCAGGAAAAATCTTTCAAAACGTGGCGGCTAACCGGCGCTTTTTGGCGTAGGTGAGTCAGCCGCGGTGCGGCTGATTTTTTTTATCTTGTTCGAGATATTTTGAAAATCTTCCGCAAATTTTTGCATTCTGTTCCGCCTTCGCCAACCGGCGAAGGCGGATGCAGAATTTAGAAATTTGAGTGGGACCCTACGCTGCTGAAGCGGGGGCGATATCGGATGCCTCGCGCTCTCTTCGCATTGAGGGCAGGCGAGGTTCTCATCGAGACTGATAGAAGGTTTTGGTGTGGGGGCGGGCTTATGGCGATTGTTCTAGGATATAGAGTCACACGGCTCCGGCTCTCTGTTCCTCGGAAGATTGCGAACGATATGCGAGGGATGGTTCACGACCTAACCTCCATCGGGCTGCCTCCACACTTTGTTCTTTGCGGGAAAAATTCGGAAGCGTAATTGCTTATGCGATTTTCGCTTCCGCCTTTCTATCAGTCTCGATTGAGAAAAGCCCACCCAATTTGCGCAAGCAAAATCTGGGTGGCAATATCCAACTCCAGTTTCAGCTCATTTTTAAATTAATGGGTGCGTAGCTCAACAGAAAGAGCGTCGCGATGGCATCGCGAAGGCATGCGGGTAAAAGTCCCGCCGCATCCTCCACATTTGTGGGCGAAGTTATGACCGAACACGTTGAAAGATACTGCTTTGCTTTTGCTCGTTGCGAGCGCAAAGCTCGGTTGCTTCGCCCACCAATTTTCTCTCGACGTAACACTCGTCGAGAGCTGAAACTGGAGTTGGATAAAAAATTATGTAAGTAGTCCGCCCAAATTTTGTGCAGACTAAATTTGGTCGGATAAATGTCCGCCGACGTTTTCCAAAAGAAGACTTTGGCGAGACATGTAAGTCAGCATTGGGATGGTTGGCATAAGGGCACATGATGGATGCCTTGACATCAAAAGGCGATGAAGGACGCAGCGTAGCGGCGATACGCCTCGGTGAGGTGCGTAGCAACCGACGACCCGAGGATTTCCGAATGGGGAAACCCTCTGCAGTAAACCTGCAGGACCGTGTGCAGCACACAACTCAAAACTTTTAACTTTAACCGGTAGCTTTTAACTCTTTGTTATAAGTTACTTGTAATTTGTACTAAGTTGTTAGTTGCGTGCTGCGCGCGGAGCACACCCGCTGAAGTAAAACATTCCAGTAAGCGGAGGAATATAGAACAAACGTTATTCCCTTAGTATCGGCGAGAGAAAAGGGAAAAGCCCAAACTGGGATTTAGATCCCAGCGTAATAAGAATGAAACGCTCTTTAGTTAGGAACTCACCGTGCAAATTTATTTGTACTGTGGGTTTCTAATTATCGGTGAGGAAGTTAAAAAATCATTGGCTAGTCGAAGACGCCTGGAAAGGCGCGCCACAGACGGTGATAGCCCGGTAGACGAAAGCGAATGGTCTTCCTAGTTTCTTTGTATTTGAGCAATCAATTACTTATCTTGAGTACTTCGAGGTCAAACAGCTTCGGAGGAATTTGCGAGTACTATCTCGTAAGGCTAAATACTTTTGATGATCGATAGTGAACTAGTACCGTGAGGGAAAGGTGAAAAGCAGGCCGGTGAGGCCGTTGAAATAGAACCTGAAACCATGTGCCTACAAGGAACTAAAGCCCTAAATGTGCGAAGCACACAACTTGAAACTCTTAGCCAATAACTTGTAACTTTTTTGTTACGAGTCATTAGTTATTTGTTGTTAGTTGCGCGCTTCGCGCATGGGGTGATAGTGTGCCTATTGAAGAATGAGCCAACGACTTTAGATGTGCGGCAAGGGTAAGTCCTAAAACAGGATGGACCCGTAGGGAAACCGAGTGTTAACAGCGCGTATGCCGCTCAGATTTTTGGGAAATAAAAAAGCAGACTTTGACCGGTCTGCAAGCGGGCGAGAATTTACTCGTTTGGTTTACGTTGCTTCCGTCCGACGTAAATGCCGACGACGAAGCCGAGAAACAGAGTAATCAACGAGACGAAGTAAGGGTCAGGATTTTGAAGGTGCATAAATTTCCTTTCACTAGAGTAAATAAAATTTCATGTCGTACGTCAAGTAAAACTTGACCCCAAAAATCTGAGCGGCCAGTCTCACATCTAAGACCCGAAGCCAGATGAGCTTGCCTTGGCCAGGTTGAAGTCCCGCGAAAGCGGGGCGGAGGACCGAACTGGTGGGTTGTTCAACACCCTCGGATGAGCTGAGGTAAGGAGTGAAAAGCTAATCGAATCTGGTAATAGCTGGTTCTCTCCGAAATATATTTTCGTATAGCGCCGTTTCGTAGTCACGGGGGTAGAGCACTGGATGATCTGTAAAGGCCGAAAGGCCGACAAATCAATCAAACTCCGAATACCGGTGCGCAAGAGCGGTAGTCAGAATGTGGGGGCTAAGCTCCATGTTCGCAAGGGGAACAGCCCAGACCATCAGCTAAGGTCCCTAAATCTACGCTAAGTGTTAAAGGTAGTCTTCTGCCTCTGACAGATAGGAGGTTGGCTTAGAGGTAGCCATCCTTTAAAGAGTGTGTAACAAC
>CAYZZK010000045.1:0-7775 GCA_964483045.1 uncultured Candidatus Saccharibacteria bacterium | reverse complement strand
TTTCTCCCCTAACATCTTAGCAGGATGCTGCCTTCAGCCGCTCGGCCACGCCTCCTCCGTAAATACAACATTACTCAAAACAGCGTTTTGGAGCAAGCAGAGCCTTGCCTAACTCTTCATGCGCTTGTCACGTGGTTCTGTTAAGATAGAAACATGAATCAACGCAATTTAGCCCCGCTTTTTATTATTTTCATTGTTGTTTTTGCGGCGCTTGGAATTGGAACGTACTACGCAAAAAATCGAGCTGTGCCGACTCCTGTTGCGTGCACTATGGAAGCGAAACTCTGTCCGGATGGGAGCTATGTCGGTCGCGTCGGGCCGCGCTGTGAATTTGCAGAATGTCCTGCTGCGCCAAATCCAACGCCCACGAGCGAATGCACAAAAGACTCCGATTGCCCTTCTTCGCAATATGTGTGCGTGGAGACGCAAGGCATGGGAACCGCCTGTCCGAGTAATGACCCGTCGTGCGTGCCCACGCATGTCGTAATAAAAGGGGAATGCAAATTGAAAGAAGGAAACCGGTGCAACGCGAATTCCGATTGCGCTGCAGGAAATTTGTGCAATAGAAATGTGTGCGTGAGTCCGATTGGACGACAGTGCACCGGTCCGAGCGATACAAGCTGTCCGGCAGATTTTGAATGTGTAGAGGGTTGTGGCCCGCCGGTTGTGAGGTATCCCGACGATACGCCTCCCGCATATTTCTGTGAGCTTAAAGGATACATGCGCCCCTGCCCGATTTGCCTTGCCTCGAATACTTCAATCGCGACGCCCGGCGGCGATTTGAACGTCCAAACTTTGAAAGTGGGAATGCAGGTGTGGTCGCTCGATAAAAACGGCAAAAAAATCGCGAGCACTATTCGCGCCGTCTCGCGCACGCCGGTTCCAAATACGCACCGAGTCGTCCATTTAGTTCTCGCGGATAATCGGGAAGTCTGGGTATCGCCGGGGCATCCCGCAGCGAATGGAAAAACGGTTAGCGATTTGCGAGTGGGGGACCGGTACGATAATTCTGAAATAGTTTCCGCGGAACTTGTTCCATACGGAGACTCATATACATATGATCTTTTGCCCGATAGCGATACCGGCTATTACTGGGCGAACGGGATTCTTCTGGGCAGTACGCTTCATTAGAAGCCGCAATTTTCGACGACGCGCTATGTGAGAAACCGAATAATGAGAACGATAAGTACGATGACGAGGAGTGTATGAATTAATTTGCCTCCGATCTTAAAGCTAAATCCAAGGAGCCACAGGATTAATAAGACTACGACAATTGTGTAGAGCATAGATTTTTTAGATATTACGCTACTTGCACCTGACTATTCCTAACGCTGGGATCTATAACGCTGTATAGCACCTTAAGCTTCTCGAGCCCGCGATGCACCTGAACGGAAAGAGCGGTTTTTGACTGCCCCGTGATGAGAGACATTTCTTGCAGAGACAAATCTTGCACATACCGCATGCGCATCACTTTTTGATAGGTGACCGGAAGGCGCGCAATTAAGAGAAGCGCCGCTTTGCCGTCCAGGAAATTGAAAATATGTCCGTGGTGATCATCGCTCGGTTCAATGCCCTTTTCGATAAGCGTATCGAGCGAAACTGCTTTGTGTTTTCGATATTCATCCACGATAAGATTATTGAGGATGTGATAAAGAAAAGCTTCCATCAAGTCGATCTCCCCCCCCCCAGCAAGATACGCCCATGTTTTCATAAAAGTCTCCTGTACCATATCTTCGCCCAGCGCGCGATCGCTTGTCTTGAAAAATGCATATGCAACAAGTTTTTTTTCATGGCTATGGTGTGCCCGAGTCAATGTTGCTTGACGATGTCTTTCTTGTATGTTGGTCATCATTGGAGTCATCATCGTAGGTATAACGGACACAAGTATCTATCTTCTGTTAGCAAGGATTACGCCGACATTGAAATAACCGTATTTAGGAGAGAAGGAGTCCGGGTACTAAACATACCATGTATGAATTTAATAGCAATAGGATAAGGGCATAACAAGGGCACAGCAGGGGCAAACCCTTGTCTTGTGATCTCTTGTAATAATTCGGGCTGTCCTACGGCATAATTAGTATTGTCATGGAAAAAAATCAAAAAAAGGAGGGCTTAAAGCAGAATAAAACCGCTGGGAATAATCTTCCCAGGGGGAATAATCTTTTGAAGATTGTATGGGAAGAAAGCTGGACATATATAAAAACCGTGGTAGATATCGTGCGACAGCCGATCTTGATTCTCGATAAAAACTTTCGCGTAATGGCTGCCAACGAGGTTTTTTATCAGACATTCCAGGTTAAGCCGGAAGATACAGTGGGCAAAATTGTATATGAACTTGGCAACGGCCAATGGAATATTCCAGCGTTACGAGAGCTTCTCGAAGATATCCTGCCTAAAAAGACCTTTTTCAAAGGTTTTGAAGTTGTCCATGAGTTTCCCGTGGTCGGGCGCAAAATAATAATCTTAAATGCCCGTCAGATTCATTCCAAATTTGTTAAAAAAGAAGATATCCCCTTGGAACCATTTCCGCCCATCATTCTTTTGGCTATGGAAGATGTTACGGAAATAATGAGCGTCGCAGAAAAGCTTGCCGATCACACGAACAAGTTTGAAGCAAAGATGGCAGATCGAACACAACTCATGGAAGAGCAAATTTCCATATTAGAAAAAGAAATCAGTGACCTCAAAAAGAAACCATAAAACTCCTACATATGGCAGAAGAAATAATGACATGTATTAATTGTAACCATGCTCACAAGAATATGGATGGGAGTTGCACGTGTGGTTGTAATAAAGAAATAGTACGCGAGACCCAGTATGTACTTAATGGAGACGAGGGAAAAACTCATTCACTTTTTCTCGAGCAAACAGAACAAAATAGGCGAGCAGGCATTTCTGAATTTTTTTCTTTCAGGAGCGGTGAATATCAATAGTTTATAATACTTCGATGTCGCTACTATCAAAGTTAAAGCAGATTCCTGGCGTTGGCACATGTATACTGAACTCGGACTAGAAAAATAGTTTTATTGGGGTAGTCTTCGGGGCGCGGGCTGTAATAATGTCGTCTGTGGAGCGGCATGATATGTATGATCGATAAAATAATTCCTGTTGTTGCATTCTGTAATAAAATTTATTAACTACAGGTACAAACTACTATGGGAATTATTTTATGGATTGTATTTGGCGCATTAGTCGGATGGGTAGCTTCTTTGATCATGAAGACTGATGCCGAGCAGGGAGCACTATTGAACATTATTGTTGGCATTGTGGGCGCGGTCATTGGTGGTTGGCTTATGAGTATTATCGGGGAGAGCGGGGTGGGAGGATTTAACATATACAGTTTTCTTGTCGCGCTCCTGGGGGCGTGCGTACTTATTGCCGTTGTAAGAGCAGTGAGGCGTTAAAATATTTTATTAGCATTCTGAAAATCATGGACTCATCTAGCTCTCCCACCACAAAGCCGTTACTCAAGGGCACTCAAATTGCGTGGTATCTTTTTTCACTTTTGGGAACACTGCTTGCGTTCCGCTTCGTGCTCAAGCTAACAGCAGCAAATCCTGAAGCGGGGTTTACGAGCTTTGTGTATGGCATCACGTGGCCGTTTACTGCTCCTTTTCTTGCGGTATTTCCAACAACCGTCGTGGAGGGCAGCATTTTTGAGTGGACAACTCTGCTCGCGATGTTGGTGTACTGGATGGTTGCGCTCGCAATCATCCGGCTATTTCTGATGAGTAAAACCGTATCAACTCCGGAAGCGGCAGCGAAACTTGAAGAACAGGAACAAGAGGCAAAGTAGGTGCGCCGTAGGGATATAGATGTGCTGTAATAAATTTTCCGCTGGAAAGGCTTCTTTAGTGAGGGTGAATATATGGAGGTCGATTGTACTTACCAAGCTACTAAATAAAAATAAAATTTCAACCGCCGAAGTAACATGACTAAAGCAAAAATCCTAATCTTGAAGTCTCTGCAGCGCATCAGTCGTCATGTTAATAAGTCTAAATCCCGGTTGGAGATTAACAAGTTAGTCAAATTAATTAAATAATAAATAAAATATATGAAAAAGTTTAATAAGAATTCAATCGTAACTGTATCTGCCGTTTCCTTGGTGATTGGTCTCGTTGGGGCAATTGCTGCATTTGCGGCCGGCCCAGCACCAGTAAATCTTGGATCAGCGGGTAATTTCGTGATTCTATCAAAATCAGGAATCACGGATGTTCCTTCATCTGCCATCACTGGCAATATCGGAACGAGTCCGATCACCGGTGCGGCTATTGGGGTAACATGCGCAGAAGTGACAGGGATAATATATTCAGTCGATGCAGCTGGCCCCGCGTGCGCGGTGATTAACCCGACATTATTGACCGCAGCTGTAAGCGACATGCAGACCGCCTACACCAGTGCCGCAGGACTACCGCATGGAGTTGGTGCCAAATTGAATCTCGGAGGCGGAAATATCGGTGGGCTGACACTTGCCCCTGGAATCTACACATGGACTACTGGCGTGACAATACCAACCAATGTTACTCTCTTGGGCGGCAAAAATGCCTTCTGGGTATTCCAGATAGCAGGGACTCTCGATATCGCCTCCGCTATGAAGGTTATCCTCAAGGGCGGCGCACAAGCCAAAAACATCTTCTGGCAGGTTGCTGGCGTAACGACGCTTGGAACAACATCTGTCTTCAATGGAACCATTCTGGATCAAACACTTATCGCGATACAGACCGGCGCAACGCTCAATGGCAGAGCGCTGGCACAGACCGCGGTTACGCTCGATCACAGTACTGTTAAGTAATAAATAGAAGTAACGAGGTTTCTAGTGGAAAACGCCCCGAAAAGGGGCGTTTTAGTTTAGTAGAAGTCCAGCATCGCTCTCGAATAGAAATAGAAAGTCATGCGGCGATTGTAATTCTCTTGACCTTGTAACGTCTTCTATGGTGAAGATATACCACGGGGAGGTCGCTATAACCACCCAGTAGAAAAGCGAAAAGAGAAGCAAAAAATCACCCTCGAACGCATCGAAGGGTGATTTTTGTTTTGGAAAACGCCGTGGTTTTGTCGCCATTGATCAATGGCGACAAAAAGAGAAAATATATTATTATGAGCTTAGACCCCATCTCAAAAATAGATTATACGCAAACATCCGCGGCGTTTCCGGTTATTTCCGGCTCCGAACCGCGATTTCTTTCTCGGAATACCTCGGTATCCCTCGTCGGAAGATCGCGGTTCTCGCTCGAAAATTCCTCGGAATCACCTGCGGCCTATTTTTGAGATGGGTTCTAGGGATTTTTCGAACACAAAGCGCTCAAAACCATGTACAAAAAAACGGAAATAATCGCGGAAGTAAAAACCCAGTCTCCGTTTGGGTGGAAATCCGATAAAACATGGGATGAGCTCTTCGAGGTAGCGAACAGTATTGGAGACACAATTTCGATTCATACCGATGCTCGCTGGGGCGGCTCGTTCGAGATATTGAAACGAGCGAGATCGCTCACAAAGAAACCAATTCTCGCGAAGGGGATACACGCCGAAGATGCGTTGATAGAGCAGGCGCTTGATTCGGGAGCCGATTGGGTTTTGGTCGTCGGGAGAATTCCCAAAGTGCATATTGAAAAATGTTTGATCGAGCCATTAACGCTCCGCGAACTCGAAGCGCTTCCGCGTACCATGCGGGCGGTGTGGAATAGCAGAGACTTAGCCACGGGAGGTCTAAAAAAAGAAACATTCGACGAAGCCCGGAAGATATTCGGAGGATGGTTATGCCAAGCGAGCAATATCAGGCGGATCGAAGATATTCAGGAGGGCGCAGACGCCGCGCTTATCGGCACGCATCTCATTAACTTCGCCGACTCTATAAAAAAGTGCGCGACATTATCGGCGGAGAATGAGGGTCTTTAGACCAAAAATAATTTATGAAAACTAAAAAGGCGCTCAATGCATATGTTGCATTTCTCCGTGCGTCGTAAAGTTGAAATAAAGCGCCGTGTTTGATGTAGTATAGTAGGAGTTTAATATGTCGGAAAAAACGGACGAAGAAATCGCACGGCAAGTTCAAAGAGGCGACATCGAGTCGTTTGACTTGTTGATCAACCGGTACGAAGAAAAAATACTGCGATATGCCAGAAAATTTCTGTCCGATACGGAGGACATCAGGGATATTGTGCAGGAAGTTTTTATCAAGGCATACGTCAACATGAAGAGTTTTGATGCCAGCCAAAGATTTTCACCGTGGATATACCGGATAGCGCATAACGAATTCGTGAATGCCCTGAAGAAAAAAAGCCGGATGCCGATGCCGTTTTTCGACCCCGATGTGCTTTTCCCGCATCCGGTGGCGGAAGAAACGGCGGACAGCGAAGCGAATCGAAAAGAGTTGAAACACATGCTCGACGCATGCCTGGATACGTTGAGTTCGAAATATCGCGAACTGCTCGTTTTATACTATTTTGAAGACATGGACTATAAAGAGATAGCGGAGGTTTTGCATATACCCATTTCGACGGTCGGCGTGCGCTTGCGTCGGGCGAAAGCGCTGTTGAGGAAAATGGTCACGGAAACCGAAACCGCATATGGATCCCATTAACTATGGATAAAGATACAAATAAAAAAAATATGCGAGAACGTGTTTTGGAATCGATAAAAAGCGGCCGCGTCGTGATGCGCCCGCGATGGCATTTTGTTCTGAAGGCCGTCCTTCTTGCCGTAGGCGGAAGCATCATCTTTCTCGCGATTTTATACCTCGTGAGTTTTACGCTGTTTATATTGCGTCGAACTGGAATTTTGTTCGTGCCGAGCTTCGGCGCGAGGGGATGGTATGTGTTTCTGGTGTCGCTTCCGTGGATTCTTATTTTGGTGTCGCTGGTTTTCATACTGGTTCTGGAAGTGCTCGTGCGGCAATATGCTTTTGCGTACAGGCGGCCGCTGCTCTATTCTCTGCTCGGCATCATCCTGCTTGTGTTTCTGGGAGGATTCATCGTCGACAGCGCCCACGTGCAGGGCAGGTTTTCCAGGTTTGCGGAAGAACACAGAGTGCCTTTCGCGCGGGATTTTTACCGTCAGTTCCAACCGCCGCGATTCGGGAACGTGCATGGCGGGAACATCACGGAGGTGGCCTCGAGCGGCTTTGTGATGAAGGATATGGAAGGAGACTTTTTCTCGGTCATTATCACTCCCCGGACCCGCCTGCCCTTGGGCGCAGATTTTTCCACAGGGGACAGTGTGGTTGTTTTTGGAGATATAGAAAGCACCACGATCCAAGCGTTCGGCGTCCGGGAAATGATGAATGAATAGTTGGACTCGAGCTTATAGTTCGCGCAGGACAGAATGAAATATCAAATCTGCCTGGTTGTAATACCAAGCATGAGGGGCGGCGGGCCATGGGGTCGATCAAGAGGAATGACTGCGCCACAGTCCGCCCCTCAATTCGACCCTGGACGAAATTGAAATAAAAATAGGCGGCAGCTGGTAGTAATAAGCGTACCCGGATATTTCCAATCTGCTCTAACCATGTTCCTCTGTGGCGGCAGCGGCGGGAAGATTCAGGGGATTAATTAAAAAACTTAAAAAATACACATGAAAAGAAAAATATTTTTGTATTCGTTTCTTCCGGTACTTGGCCTCGCGGGAATTCTTGGGGCAAATATTGCTTCGGCCCATGGGTTCTTTGGCGGGTTTAGTAATCTTTCTCCTGACCAGCTGGCGGCCGAACAGCAATCGATATTCCAAAACGAAGCGGAAATCCTCGGCATAAGCGTGGACGACCTTAAAAATGCCTGGGC
>CAYZZK010000044.1:0-8054 GCA_964483045.1 uncultured Candidatus Saccharibacteria bacterium | reverse complement strand
CACCGAAAATACCATGCCGGGCAGTTTTTTTATCCAGCGGTTTCTCCGCCGTGCTGTGGATGCGGGCTGCACGATCGGCTTGATCGAGGTGACATCGCAAGGCGCCGCGCTGTTTCATCATCGACGCCTGGAATGGGATATCGGAGTCATTACGAATATCGCCCCTGAACATACCGCGGCCCACGGCTCATTCGAGCAGTATAGGGACGCGAAGCTCCAGTTTTTGTCCTATGTGCTGAAGCAACAAGGCACGGTGTTTATAAATAAAAACGACGCGCACTCGCAGTTTTTCATCAATGTATTGAAGGATGAAAAAGGCGTTATCGGCTATTCGCAAGAGGATGCGCATGTGGAAAGTTTGCTTGCCCGTCCGAGTATTTCCCGGAAAGCGAAGGAATTCCCACCAAGTTTTATTTTAAGCGACTTCAATAAGGACAACATTGCGGCCGCGGAAGCTGTGGCTAGATATGTTGATGTATCTGAAAACATAATCGAAGATGGGGTGCGGAATTTTAGGGGCGTGCCCGGGCGGATGGAATTTGTGCGGAAGGGAAGCAAAACTGTTGTCATTGATTATGCCCATACGCCGGAATCGCTCGAAGGGACATATAAGACGCTGGGACTTATAACTAATAACCAAGGAACAACTAGTAATAAAAAACTAATAACAGGTAATAAGTTACCAGTTACCAGTTCCAAGTTAATCTGTGTTCTCGGTTCCGCCGGAGGAGGCAGGGACGCATGGAAGCGTCCGGCACTGGGACAAATCGCCTCCCACTATTGCGAAACAATTATTCTTACAAATGAAGACCCGTACGATGAAGACCCTGCGCAAATCATCTCCGAAATACGAGCCGGAATTCCGGTTGAAAAACGTGGAGCAACGATGGAAATTTTGGATCGAGGCGAAGCGATCCAGCGCGCGATCTCTTATGCAAAAAACGGAGACATCGTCGTCATCACCGGCAAGGGAAGCGAACAATGGATCCACGGCCCGAACGGCTCAAAAGCCCCATGGAGCGATCGGAAGGCAGTAGAGTCAGCGTTAGGGTCTGGTTAAAAATTTTTTACTATTCGGATTTTCGAGGTAATGATGGGGGATATAGCACAACCTAAAAGTTCTTTGAAATTATCCTTGCCAGTTTTCATTTTCAAAGAAATAAAATTTTAAGCAAATATCCTAAACCAAGCATAATAAGAGCTTTTCCCCACCACTTATCTGCTATTGCTAAAATTGCCCTTCCCCAAAATCCCTCTATAAATTCATTCGCTCCCGGCCTCATTGATACTACTGTTATATCTTTTTCTCTTGATTCTGCCCATACTAAATCTTTTTCTAAGTCTTTAAGTATTGAATTGAAATCCATAACTAGTGCATTATGTTTTTTAATTTTTCTTTTACTATCCCAATTTATTTGCGGGAATAATTTCCAATGTCTGAAAGTTGGAAATTTATCCAAATAATGCCTTGCTAACCAATCAGCAAAAATCTCCCATAATACCCCGCCTTCTTTGGAAATAACGGCTTTATGTTGCTCAGGATTACCTACCAAGCTATAAGAAACTTCTTTGCTCGTACCTTTCTTGCGACAATCCTCCCGCAACGCTTTCATAAGACGCCATTTCCTATAGTAATACTTCATAGGCCTAATCCTATCAGAAATATTAAGTTTTTCTATTTTTACCTGTTTCCAAGGATAATCGGCCAAAAATTCTCTTTCTCGCCAAGCGAGCCAGGTTCTTATGGCTTGAACCATAAGCGAGAGGCGAGGCATGAAATTACCGAGCGAGTAGGGAAAATGGCGGGTGCCCGGAGTCTGCGACAGGGCGGCATTTTCCCGTTGGAAGCGAGTTAATTTCTCGAGCCGAAGCGGGTTCAAACATAAGAATCCAAGCGAGCAAAGTTATCCACACCCTCCCCTTGACTGGGTATCAAGCAGCGCTAGAATATACGTAGATCATTCAGAAGTGAATACCAGTCCTATCGGCTTCAAAACCGGTACAAACATTAGAAGTATCTACTTCTGAGCGATCTAACAACAAAAACAAAGAGACCCCATAAAGGTCTCTTTATAATTTTCGTTCGCTTCAAGTGAAAACGTCTCTCGAGCCAAGCCGGAGAGCCGAAGGCCTCAGCTTGTCGAAGGATACGCTCTATTTTCTATATACTATTTTCTATATACTATTTATATGAAACTTACATTTTACGGCGCTGCCGGTGAAGTAACCGGGTCGAATTATCTGCTTGAGTCAAAAGTCAGCGGTGAAGAGTCAAGAATTCTAGTTGACTGCGGCCTCCATCAGGGCGGCCACTATGCCGAACGCCAAAATTTCGAATCGTTTCCCTACGATCCCAAAAGCATTCTGGCGGTTTTTGTAACTCACGCGCATCTGGACCATACCGGCCGGTTGCCAAAACTCGTGAAAGACGGTTTTCGCGGTAAGATTTACTCGACGCCCGCCACTCGAGATTTCGCCGAGCTCATGCTTCTCGATTCGGAGCACGTGCTGCGAAAGGAAGCGGAGCGGGAAGGGAAGCCCCCGCTCTACACCGTTTTGGATGTCGAAGAGCTGATGAAGCTTTGGGAGGGGCTGGACTATCACGGCCAAGTGACGGTCGGTAATTTCGAGGTTGAGCTTCTGGATGCGGGGCACATTCTCGGCTCCGCGTTTCTCAAAATTTTCGCCGAAGGGAAAACCTTCGTTTTTTCCGGCGATCTTGGAAATTATCCCGCGCCGATCATTCAGCCGACGGAAATGGTAAACTTTCCCGTTGACTATTGCGTTTTGGAATCTACATATGGCAACCGGATTCACGAAAACGTGGATAAGCGCCGCGAAATGCTCGAGGATGTAATCGAAGACGCGGTAAAGGCCGGCGGAACGCTGCTTATCCCGGCATTCGCCATGGAGCGGACGCAGGAATTGCTGTATCACTTGAACCAGCTTTTCGAGGAGGGGCGCGTGCCGAGAGTTCCGGTTTTTATCGACAGCCCTCTCGCGATAAAGCTCACGGCTGTGTATAAAAAATATGAAACGTATTTCAACAAAGAAACTCTTTCGATCGTCCGTTCCGGCGAGGACATTTTAAATTTCCCGGGGCTCCATCTTACCTTGACGACGGAAGAATCAAAAGAAATAAATAAAGTGCCGCAGCCGAAGATCATTATTGCCGGCTCGGGAATGTCCCAGGGCGGCAGAATTTTGCACCACGAGATACGATATCTTCCGGATCCGAAAAGCACGATTTTGTTCGTTGGTTTCCAATCGGTCGGCTCGCTCGGAAGGCAGATTATGGATGGAGCGTCCGAGGTAAAAATAATGGGGGAGCTCGTTCCGGTGCGCTGCAAAAAAGTGGTCATTCCCGGTTACTCCGCGCATGCCGACCAGCCGCGGCTTTTGGACTGGCTTAGCCGCATGCGGGGAACGCTCAAGAAGGTGTATCTTGTGCACGGAGAACCGGAGTCGAGCGCGGCTCTCGCGCAGAAAATCAGAGATGAGTTTGCGATACCGGTTGAACCCGCCAAGCCCGGCGAAACAGTCGAACTGTGACAATTGGAATTACGAAGCCAAGTTATGCTCTCGAGCCCGTAGATCGAGAGTCATAGTCCCAAGTAGTTTTCCATTCTGTTATAATTTAACACATGATTAAAACCCCAAAATACGACGATACGTATCACCTCAAATACAAAATTTGCGTTTCGGGTTCCGCGGATACGAGCCATTGCCCGGAAGGCACAACGGAAAAGGCATACGAAATGGGGAAGCTTATTGCCGAGCACAATATCGTCCTCGTGACGGGCGCGACGACTGGCATTCCGTTTTGGAGCGCGAAGGGCGCGAAGGAAGCCGGCGGCATTGTAATCGGTCTTTCGCCTGCGGCGTCCAAGCTTGCGCACATAAAATCATATCGCCTTCCCGTGGATTTTCACGATCTCATCGTCTACACAGGATTTGATTACGCCGGCAGGAATTTGCTCCTTACTCGCTCTGCGGATGCGGTCATCACCATTGCGGGCAGAATCGGCACGCTCAATGAATTCACAATCGCTTTTGAGGATAGAAAGCCCCAGGGGGTGTTGACCGGCACGGGAGGGCTAAGCGACATGTATCCGGAAATCTTGAAGACGGCGGGCCGGGGGTTGGGCGCGGGAGTTATATTTGAATCCGATCCCAGCAAGCTTCTCGATGGAATCATCGCTCTCATACAAAAAGCGGAAAAAGGAATATAAAAGATGCAGACCGAGTAAAGGTCGTCACTATTTTTATATACTACATGCCCAAAGCGTCTTCTAAAAAGAAAAAACCGTCCTCTCCGCGGAAAATTTCGAAGCCCCAGAAAGTTAAAAAGCCAAAACCGATTGGGGTCGTTACTCATTTTTATGGCAACATCGGCGTTGCAATCGTGAAATTCAAAACAACGGTGAAAACCGGAGCTGCTCTAAGATTCAGCGGCGCCACGACGGACTTCACGGAAACTGTGCAATCGATGCAGTTCAACCATGCGCCGGTCGCATCCGCGAAAAAAGGCCAGCAGGTCGGCATTAAGGTCAAAAAACGCGTACGGGAAGGAGACGACGTGTATCTTTCGGAATGAGCGGGACAAGCAAACCGAACGTGCGTCTTTCTGATGCCTCCGTCATGGCGGGGACTACTATCGGCGCCGGAATTTTTTCTCTGCCGTACGTTTTTATGCAGGCCGGACTCTTGGCGGGAGTATTTTATTTGATATTTCTTTCGCTTATCGTGGCCTCTGTCCATATTCTCTACTGGGAGGTTCTTAAAAAAACGGGCGGCGATCTCCGGCTTTTGGGACTCGCTCGAAAATATTTGGGAACCGCGGGATACGTAGTTTCGTTCGGGGCGATCGTCATCGGGCTTCTTTTGACTCTCGTCGCATATCTTGCCTTAGGCAGCGGATTTCTTTCCCTTGTTTTCCCCGGCCTGCCGCGCGGGGGAAGCGCCGCTATATTCTGGCTTGTTTGCGTGGCTCCGCTCTTTTTTAAGGAACGTCGGCTCGCCGGGCTCGAGGCAGCGGGGATATGGTTTATAGTTGCGGCAATTCTCTTCGTTTTTATAAAAGGATTTACAAATGTCGGTGGTTCATTTGCGAATCTGCCGTTCTTCGTCCCGCAAAATTTCTTCTTGCCGTTCGGGGCGATACTTTTTTCGCTTGCCGGGTGGACTGCGATTGAGCCGCTCTTCGATGAAGAAAAAAAATCCCACGTCTCGCCTCTCGTTGCGGTAAAATCACTCACGATCGGGACTCTTTCTGCTGCGGTTCTGTATGCCGCGTTCGTTAGCGGCGTTTTGGGATCGGCGTCCCGCATCACGCCCGACACCGTATCGGGACTTTCGGCCTCCGATTCGTCCCCGTGCGCGGTGTGCGTTCTGGGTATACTCGGTATTTTCGCAATATGGACTTCGTACCTTCCGGTGAGCATTGAAATTCAAAACTCGCTTGTGCGCGATTCCGGCTGGAAACGGAGCGTAGTGTTCCCGCTGGTTGTGTGTGTTCCGATTCTGCTTTTTACCGCCGGCCTTAATAATTTTCTTGGAGTGCTAAGTCTCGCGGGCGGCATCTTCGTAAGCATCCAATACCTCGTCATCCTCCTTGTCGGGATAAAAGTTTTGAAGCCGATCGGTTCCGCAAAAGCCGGTTTTATTTTTTCGAGCATTCTCTTCGCACTCGCAGCGATTTACGAGATTTATTATTTTATCGTAGGATAAGCTGGTGGGTAAGCGCATGCCCTCGTAGTTCAACGGATAGAATATCTCCCTCCGAAGGAGGTGATAGAGGTTCAATTCCTCTCGAGGGCACAAACCAGGGCGCGGTTCAAGGGACTCTGGTCCCTGAAAACAGATTATGAGACGTACGCAATTTTAATCGTGGATAAAATGAAGTAGGGTGGTGTTTTGCATCGGTTGTTGGTCTATAATTTAAGTATGGATAAGCAAGTTTTGCTTGAAGAATTAAAAAGGCAAATTTTGTCGAACGAATCTCTCCCGCTTCGTCCGGCGCGGCTCGTGTTTGGCGAAGGAAATCCAAACGCGGCCGTGATGTTCATCGGCGAGGCGCCTGGATTTCACGAAGATCAGCAGGGCCGTCCCTTCGTCGGGCGGGGCGGTAAACTTCTCGACGAAGTGATCTCGAGCATCGGCTGGAAGCGTGAAAAAGTGTACATCACAAATATCGTGAAGCGCCGTCCGCCGGAAAATCGCGATCCTCTGCCGGAAGAAATCGAAGCGTACAAACCGTATCTCACGAAGCAGATTGAAATCATAAATCCGAAAATCATTGTCCCGCTCGGGCGGTTCGCCATGAATTATTTTCTGCCGCTCGCCAAGATCACGCGCGATCAGGGGATTGCATTCAAAGTCGCTGATAAAGTGGTGGTGCCGATGCTGCATCCTGCCGCTGCGCTCCGCGGCACGGGGGCTATGGAACAATTCCGTGAGAGCTTCAAAAAACTGCCCGGAATTTTGGAAGGCGTACTCAAAGGTACATACGTGCCGGCTGTGGTCGAGGCAATTGGTCCGGCGATGCCGGAAAAAAAGAAAAAACCGCAACCGAAGTTGTTTTGATCAAGTGTGGGCAGTAAGTGGCAGCCAAAGATATGTTACAATCAGCTCATAAACGCTGAATAATTATCAATTTTAAATGTCCGGGAAAAATATATTTTCTAACGCTTTTCGGTGGATGCTGGTTGGTTTAGTCTTGGGAATTGTTTTCCCGCTTGTAGGAATTTATCTCGGAAAAGACGGTGCCTTGTTTCTAAATCCTCTCTTTGTTAAGGTGCTTTATTTCCTATCGCCCAGTCATTATGAGGGATATGAAGGTTTAGCATTGCCTCTTTTTTACGCCCCCATTTCTATGGCAATAGAATTGTATATTTTTAGTCTTGTGACGGATATTTTCTTCGCCAAATTCCTCGGATCTAATTCTGAAATCCCAACTTTGTATAAAAAATATAAAGTAATAAAGATCGCTATAGCCGTTGCTATCATAGCTCTAATTAGTATAGTCGGTGTAATTTCATACAACCGTGATGTAGCACTTCAGAAACAAATGTATGAAACCGGCGATCGGGCTGTAGACACAAAGAACCCTTCATTATGCGAGACTCTGCCAAGCGAGGGAGCAAGAGACTATTGTTATATGAGAGTCGGAAGTTGCGATAAAATAATCAGCCCGGATATTAAGAAGTATTGTAATTAAGTTCGAGTAGTCTGCGTGTGGAGAAAAAGTGCTATAGTAAGTCCATGACCAATCGCCGAGGGTTTGTTCCTATAGTTGCCTTAATCATCATCGCCGCCGCGGTGCTTGTCGGTGGAGGAGCGTCAATTTATTTGGCCATGCAGCCCCGAGTACCGGCGCAGCAGCAAGTTGTTCAGTCAGCTCTACTAAAGCCAGCTTCGGAAGTAGAAAAAAATTACACAATACCAAATTGCGGTGTTCGAGTTGCAATAAAGGTAAGCCAGCCCGTTGTAGTAAAAACTGGTGCTGACTGGGGCCAATTAATTGTCGGCGAACAAGGCCCAAACGTAATTCTCGGAGTAGATTGTCGGCAAAGGAAAAAAGATCTTCGAACTGAAACAGACAAAGTTATGGATGATGTTTCTTATGTTTTGTCGATTCAATCTCCGGGTTCGTACGAAGTGAACAAGAATGATTATCTCGTTTTCGGAGATCAAACGCGTTCTATTATTTCAAAAATGTATGCTGCCAAAGACGTAAGTTATACAAAAGGAACAGAAACAGTCGGTTTTGAAACAAGTGACTGGATATACCTATTTACTTTCTCAAAACCAGAGTTGGCCAGAAATCAGGATAGTTTTGCCATTTCAATAGTAACGAAAAATTCTGATGTTCCGAGTATGTCCCACGAATCGATTTGGCAAACCTATCGCAACGAGAAGTATGGGTTTGAGTTTCAGTATCCCGTAATTGGCTACAAGCTCAATGAAAGGCCCAACATCGTATCAGCTGGGTTTAACACTTTGGTATTGATCAGCCAGTTTCCACCGCCCATAGAATGGGGCGCACGTTTTTC
>CAYZZK010000043.1:0-8224 GCA_964483045.1 uncultured Candidatus Saccharibacteria bacterium | reverse complement strand
ACGACCTATCCTAAAGAGTTCAAGGAATTCGTAGAACCGAGAAGCGATTTTGTCGGCGCGTTCGAAGTGATACGGGTAGGGGAAATCAAGGAGACGGATGCCGAAAAACTTTTAAGCTACGAAAGTCTGATACTGGAGCGTGAGTTCGGAGCCACGATCAGCTTCGGGGCCGTGAAAAAAGCGGTCTCGCTGGGCCGGAAATATTTTCACAACAAATTTTTGCCGTCGAGCGCGGAGGAAATTCTAAAAAGCGCCCTTGTCGATGCGCAAAAAGCCGGCAAGAAAGTGGTCGGGCCCGAAGAAGTGATTGCCGCCGCCGAAGCGAAGATCGATATCCCGATGCACGAGGCGGGGGAAGCCGAATCGAAAAAGCTGTTGAATCTCGAAGAGCTTATCCATGAGCGGATCGTAGGCCAGGAGGAAGCGGTGAAGGCGGTCGCCGAGGCGATTCGGGAGTATCGAAGCGGCCTTTCGAGAAAAGGCGGGCCGATCGCGAGCTTCCTGTTTGTCGGTCCAACCGGCGTCGGCAAAACGGAACTTGCCAAAACGCTCGCCAAAATCCAGTTCGGTTCGGAGAAGCTGATGGTGCGATTTGACATGACGGAGTATCAAGACAAGCAAAGTTTTTTCCGATTCATCGGCTCTCCGGACGGACACACCTCCGGAGCGCTTACGGATGCGATTCTCCAAAAACCGTATAGTCTCGTGTTACTCGACGAATTCGAAAAAGCGTTTCCGGATATTTTGAACTTGTTCCTGCAGGTTTTCGATGACGGCCGCTTGACGGATAATCTCGGCAGGACGGTTGATTTCACGAATACAATTATCATCGCCACGTCGAACGCCCACTCCGACATTGTGAATGAAGCGTTGAACAAGGGAGAGTCGATGACGGACGTCGCTGAATACCTGAAGAAAAAACTGACGGATGTGTTCAAGCCGGAACTGCTGAACCGGTTTTCCAAAATCGTGGTGTTCAAAAATTTGCTTCCGAAAGACCTGGAGCAGGTGGTCGCCCTGTATCTGAAGGAAGTCTCCGCGGCGCTTGAAGAGCAGGGGATAACCCTGGAATTCGACCAAGGCGTTATTCAAAAGTTTGCCCAGCTCGGATACGACCCCGCATTCGGAGCGCGTCCCCTGCGGCGGGTGATAGACGAAAAACTGCGATCCCCGCTTTCGAAAAAAATACTTGAAAAAGAAATTTCGAAAGGAAACCGCACGAAAGTCGTCATGAAAGGGGAGGAAGTCGAATTTGTTCCAATATCGGACTAGTACACCTCGCATGCGGATACGCGTAAACATCAACATAAAACTGAACAAGCTGGTGAAGTATCTCGTGCTAAGCGATCTCGTGCTTTTGGCCGGCTGGGGCCTTATCGAGCCGATATTCTCCATTTTTGTTTTGGAATCTATCCGTGGCGCCACCCTGGTGACCGTGGGCCTTTCGGCGGCGATATACTGGATTTTGAGATCCTTAATCCAATTGCCTCTCGCGGAATTTCTGGATCGGAGCGAGGGAGAAAAGGACGATTTTTATATGATGATCGTGGGGCTGATGATCGCTTCTTTTTCCGCGATCCTTTTTATATTCGTACGGGAAGTATGGCAGCTATATCTTGTCCAATCTCTTCACGCAGTCGGGATTGCTTTTTACGCGGTCGCCTGGCCCGGGATTTTTTCGAGGCATCTGGATAGAGACAAAGTTTCTTTCGAATGGGCACTCGATAGCGTTGCAATAAGCATTGGCGCGGGAATAAGTGGATTTTTCGGCGGCGTTATCGCGGCTAATTTCGGGTTTCCCGCCGTATTTTTTTGCGCCGCATTCTTTTCTCTGCTCTCGATTTTGGTTCTCACGATGATTCCAAAGCTTCAAATCCTAATCCCTAAGAAAACCATCGCGGAAGGCGTGCCGGCGAAAAAAGAGCTATAAGTCCGATGGACGTTTCAAACCAGGCCATTGCGGAGCTGCTTCGGGAAATCGGCGAATACTTGGCGATGCAGAATGTGCCGTTCAAGCCGCGCGCGTACGAAAAGGCCGCGGCGGCCATTGCGGATTCCGAAGCAGAAATTGCGGAATTGTTTAAAAGGGACGGCGTGAAGGCGCTCTTGGCGGTTCCGGGCGTCGGTGCCTCGATCGCAGAGAAGATTGAGGAATTTTTAACGACCGGAAAAATAAAATACTACGAAGAGCTGAAGAAAAAAGTGCCTGTGCGCCTCGACGAGCTCGGCAAAATCGAAGGGCTCGGGCCGAAGTCGGTGAAGAAACTCTATGAGAAGCTCGGCATTCGAAATCTAGTCGATTTGGAAAAAGCCGCCAAGGCCGGAAAAATCGCGCGACTCGCCGGTTTCGGGAAAAAGAGTGAGGAGAAAATTTTGAAAGGGATCGGGTTTGTGGCGACCTCCGGCGCACGTTTTATTTTGGGATATAGCATGCCGCGCATCCGGTCGGTGCATGTTCGTCTCCTCAAAGTTCCGGGCGCGGAAGAGGTGACGGTTGCGGGCTCGGCGCGCCGGCGGAAAGATACGATCGGGGATCTGGACATACTTGCCGTCTCAAAGCAGCCGGAAGCAATCATGGAAAGTTTCGTCTCGATGCCGGGAGTGGTAAACATAATTGCGCAGGGGAAAACCAAGTCATCGGTTAAAGTCAAAACAGGGCTCAACATCGACCTTCGCGTTGTGAAGCGCGAATCGTACGGAGCCGCGCTGAATTATTTCACCGGCTCTAAAGCCCACAATGTCGGTCTCCGGCAGCTCGCGATAAAAAAGGGCTACAAATTGAATGAGTACGGGCTGTTTAAGGGATCGCGGCAAATCGCCGGGAAAACAGAAGAGGAAATCTATAAAGCGCTGGGCATGAAATATATAGAGCCGGAATTGCGCGAAAATACCGGCGAGATCGAATGCTCCATCCGCGAAGCGCGCGGAGAAAAACCCGGACTGCCGAATCTCGTCGGCTACGGCGATCTGCAAGGGGACCTCCAAGTACAAAGCGATTGGAGCGACGGGGCGGACTCGATTGAGGCGATGGCGCAAGCGGCAATCGCGCGCGGCCTCAAATATATCGCCATCACTGATCACACAAAGCGTCTCGCGATGACGCACGGGCTCGACGAAAAGCGACTGCTGCAGCAAATGGCAGAAATCGACAAGCTCAATAAAAAATTTGCCGGTAAAATTAAAATTTTGAAAGGCAGCGAATGCGATATTTTAAAAGACGGCACCCTCGACTTGCCCAATTCCATCCTCTCGAAACTCGATGTTGTCGGCGTCTCGGTTCATTCTTATTTCAACTTGGGGCGCGTTGAACAGACCGCGCGTGTAAAGCGCGCGATCTCGAATCCGCACGCGGACATTTTATTTCATCCGACGGGGCGCATCATAAACCGCCGAGCGGCAATCGATATTGATATCGACGAAATCATACGCGTGGCGGGTGAAACCGGGACTGTCATGGAAGTCAACTCTTTCCCCGAGCGCTCGGACCTGAAAGAGGAGTACGTGCGAAAGTGCGTCGAAGCGGGCGTGAGGATCGCGATTAATTCCGACGGACATTCCTCCCGGCACTATTATTTTTTGGAATATGGCATTGCCCAAGCGCGCCGCGGCTGGGCGGAAAAAAAGGATGTAATTAACGCGTGGCCATTGGAGAAAATGCTCGGCTTCTTAAAAAAATGAAGGAAGCGCCCGAACCTTCATTTGTTTTTAACTTATTGTTTGATACAATATAGACATTGGTTTAGCAAATAATCTATTGGCAAATTGGGCAAAGTTTTTAGAGAGCTTCCGGACTCGCCCGAGCCAATTTATTTTTCATGCGTAAAGAAATTTCCGCCGGAATCATCATTTTTAGAAGAACCGTAGAGGGTCCCAAGTTTTTGCTTCTCTATCACGGCCATAATTATTGGAATTTTGCGAAAGGCAAAATAGAAAAAGAAGAAGATAGTTTGGCCGCGGCGCTCCGGGAGGTAAAGGAGGAAACCGGGCTTGCAGGCCAGGACTTGCGACTTATAAAAGATTTTAAGGCGCACGAGCGGTTTTACTTCAAGCGTCAAGGGCAGCAGATTTTCAAGATCGTGATTTTTTATCTCGCCGAGACTCGCACCGTAGACATAAAACTTTCAGACGAGCACGAAGGATATGGGTGGTTTCTAATTCGCGATGCGAGGAATATTTTAGGGAGATACAAGGACAGCCAGCGGGTATTTAGGCAGGCATATGAGTTTTTGAGGGCGAGAGCTCGGAGACCAAACGCTTCTTGAGCTCTTCCTGCACCACTACCCGATCGTCCCATAGCGAGCGGAGGCCGTGAATAATGATTGACTGTTCCGCGCCTTTACCGGTGATGAGCACGATGTCGTTTTTCTTGGCGAGCGAGAGCGCTTTTTGGATTCCCTCCCTCCTGTCTTCGATGACAAAGAGGTTTTGGTTTCGTATTTTCCCGAACTTTTCCGCGGCGGTTGCGATATCTTCGAGAATCTGTTTCGGATCGTCTTCGTATGGGTCGACATTTGAGACAATGACATAGTCGGCCATTTTGGCGGAAAGCTCGCCCATGATCGGCCGCTTGGCTTTGTCCCGCCCGCCGCCCTCGGCTCCGAGTAAGATGATCACGCTGGCGTCTCTCACTTGCTTGAGATCATTGGCGGCCTGGAGCGCGTGCGCCATGCTCTGCATCTCATGTGCGTAGTCCACGAGCACCCGGAAATCCTGCCCTTCATCTATAATTTCCATCCTGCCGGGAATTTTTTTGAGATCATCGAGGCCCTTTGAAATTAAATCGTCGCTTACGCCCATGAGGTGCGAGATGATTATCGCCGGAAGCGCGTTGTAGACATTGAATGCGCCTAAGATATGTATGCTGAATTTTCTGCCTTTCGTTTCGAAATCAGTCCCTGCGAAATTCGAATGGATACTTTTTGCCATCCAGTCGGTGTCGGAGCTCAATCCGAAAGTGATTTTTCTGTCCGCTTGAAAACTCAAATAATAGGATGAGTGCTGGCTATCTCCATTTACGATTATGGCAGTGGGGATTTCTGTTCCGAGAATATTTTTGCGCGGCCGGCGAGAGAGATCCTCAAATATTCTGCCTTTCACCCACTTGTATTCTTCGAAGTCGCCGTGGTGCGCTTCGAGGTGTTCCTGCGAAAGATTGGTAAATACGGCGATATCGTAATAAATGCCCACTGTTCTGAATTGCTTGATGCCTTCGGAGGTGGTTTCCACGACGCAATGCGTGCATCCATCCTCCACCATGTTTGCCAGTAAGCGCTGAATGGTGAATCTCCCGGGCATTGTCATGTGGTATGCGTTGAGCAGTTCTTTTTCGCCGATTTTGATGTTTGCCGTGGTGATGATCCCGGTTTTAAATCCGCCGGCGGCAAGGCACGACCAGATGAAATTTGCCGTAGAGGTTTTGCCCTTTGTGCCGGTGACTCCTATGACAACCATTTTTTTCGACGGAAATCCGAACCATACCGCCGCACATAATGCGATGAGGTAGTGATAGAAAAGCAGTATTTTTTCCGGAATCAGTTTTTTAATGAAGCGTTTCATGCTGCGATTTTCTGTGCAAGTTTTCTTAAACTATAGAGCCGATACCATGCCGGCTGTGCTACCAAATCGTAAAACGGTGAATGAATCAATTCCTTGCCTCCGAATCTTTTTTTGAAAAATGATAAACCTTCCCACGCTTTATGAGAATCTCGCGTCGCCGCGACACCTCCGAAATTATATTCCGCACAGCCGAGTTTCTGCGCGTGGCATATTGCTTCCCATTGGGCAAGGTATGAAGGCATCAAATTCCGATGTTCGGCGCTTGAACCCGAAAAAACATAGTTCGCTGCGGCGCCGAAAACGAGGATAAAATCGACAACCAAAATTTTCTTTTCGTAGCTGGCAATGACTAGATATGCATTTCCCCGTTTCGCCGAATCGTCGAAAATGCGCTTGTAATATTCTTTCGGGTGAAGGCCGAACTTGTTCCGCCGCGAAGTTTCCTCCATGAGCGCGTAGAAGTTGTTGAAATATCCCTCAATGCCTGTTTTTATAATTTCAACTCGTATGCCCCGCTTTTCGGCCGTTCGTATTCCGTAGCGCGTTTTCGGATCCATGTCTTTGAGCAGTTCGTCGCGTGACTTTTTTAAATCGAGAATCCACTCCGTCCGGGGCTGAAAGTATGCCGAGTGGTACGTGTGGAGCGGCGCTTTTTTAAAGTTTAGTTCGATTAATTCGCGTTGCGCGGCATGTACCGGCGGCGTGAAATCCAGCCGGACGAAAACAGCATTTTCTTTTTGGGCGAGCCCGGCCAGCTTTTCCTTGAGGAATATGAGTAGTTCTCCGGAAAACGTTTTTGCCACCGGCCCATAGGGCGCATACATGCAATTTTTCCCGCGAAAAAGAGGATAGGTAATCAGTTGAAAAAGACATAAAACATCGGAACCGGATTTTACGGCAAATCTCTTGACGGGTCTGCCCAAACTTTTCTGCCACTCGCCATAAAAATATGCCTGCGTGAAAGGCGCGTGGGGATCAAGAGAGAGAAGATTGCTTTCACTTTCAGAAAAAACCTCTTTTAATTCAAGTGGGAAGGGCATAATAAGCAGCAGGGTTGCATCCACTCTATCAAAAATTTCCGGAGGAGACAATTTTAGTGTGGCTGGAAATAAAATCAAACCGGGCGTCCGCAAGAGGACCCGATTCGTTTTGGCCGAACGGATTTATATACGACAAAAACGGCCGCCTTTTTTATTTTTATTGAGAGCCGTCGAGTATTTTTAGCCCTTCGGCGGTCGTAACCACGGGCACTTTTTTCTGTTTGACGTAGTCGACGATTTTTTGAATCAGTTCGTGCCGCGCACTTTCTATCTCTCCATTCTCGTCCGTTCGATGAAATACTAAAATAGCCCACTTTTTTTCCTGTATCGCTTCATCGATGGATTTTTTCACTTCATCGAAGCTCGTGTCGCTTTGCACTCGTTGCCGTCTCAAAAGAAATCGATCGCTGCCGGGGTCGTTAAGCCCCGGATTGGTCGTTCGCGCTCCGGTAAAGCCCGCCTCTTTGGCCATCTTCTCGATCGCCGCGTTTTCATCTCCGTAGGGATATGCGAGAGTATCCACCGACCGTATCCCAATATTGAGCAGGTCCTGCCGCGATCCAAAAATTTCCTCCCACGCCTGGGCAGGAGTTAACTGCGTAAGGTAGGGATGGGTTCGCGTATGTGCGCCGATCTCGTGTCCTTCGGCTTGCATCGCGAGGATTTGCTGCTGGTTCACGTAGCCGCTTTTTAAAAATGCTTTGGTGATCATGTACTGCGTAGTCTTGAATCCGGCGGCGTTGAATATCGGCAGCGCGATCCGGTAGCTGGAAAGATAGCCGTCGTCAAAATTGAAAGAAACCATCGCAAACTGGCTTCCGGTTCCCTCTTGCTGTTTCAGCGCCGCCGTGTTTTGCATGGCCAAAGAATATACGGCGGTTACAATGCCGAGGACAAGGATTACTACGAGAAAAACGAAGAACGGCTTGGCCATATCTTATACAGGAGACGTTTTTATCGCTGATTTCTTACGGAGCTTGATGGCGATTTTCGGGTTCTCCTTTCTATTCTGGCTTTTGTCCGATGCGGTCGAATATAATTCCTGTACGCAATACTTCACCGACCACTCCGCCGGCAAGTTCAAGCACTGGACGGGGAAATGTATCAAGCACTGACATAGAAGAGAATGATATGAATGCAAGCTCATCGGCGAACATCATCTTGGATATGCACGCCGATTCAGGGGGTGACTAGCATTCGACTTCAACTCCCACGCCGTTTCTACAACTTCTCCCATCCAATGACCGGGTGAAGTTCCCACCAATTATGAAGTATATCAAACCGCACAATGCCCCAAATTTTAATATGGTCTCCTTCTTTCGGGAGAGGCAATTTTATTTCTGGGATAGCTTCAGTCACGAGATATAAACCGACGGGAACATACTGCGGGCGCATAATGATGTGATAATCGCCATCGGGTTGTTTGGCAATTTTATCTACGATGCCTTCCGCGGCCACCTTTGTCTTTGTGCTGCCATTCACGATGAAGTCAGCGAGGTCGGCGTTGTAATAGAGCAGGTCATCGTCTTCTTTCTTTCCTTGTTGTACAAAGAAACCCAACATGCGCTCAAAAACATTGGGAATAGTTGCTCTTGGATTGAGAGTTTGATTACGAATATACCATCCAA
>CAYZZK010000042.1:0-8229 GCA_964483045.1 uncultured Candidatus Saccharibacteria bacterium | reverse complement strand
GTACCTTTCGGTACACAGTCTTTCCAGGACTGCCAGTTAAACCACTCCTGCACCTTTCCCGGTGAATTATATTCTGACACCGCGTAAAACGTTTGGCAAGTAATTCCTTATGCCGCAGGCGGAGGATTCGAATCCAATGCGGCAGGAGGATTAGCTTCTATTTCCTTAAAACTTAAATTAAACCACGCAACAACGAGAGTTATTATAGTGAATAAAAATGGCACTCGAACGCCCAAGAAAATCCTCAAAAACATTTCGAAAAGAAGAGCGGCGGTCATCGCGTGCAATCCGACTTGATATGCTTTTTTGTAGCCGACATCGAGCTTTTTGAATTTTGTCGCGATGAGCCAGATCAAAAGCGCCGCGGCGAAAAGGTAGATGAGTTTGAAGCTCAATACGGAGTAGACACCGATGAATATGATGAGCACCAAAATCGGAGCGGCGAATTTCGCAAATGGCTTAACGCCGTCAAGCATCGAAGCAATTTCTTTTTTATTTATAGTCGTATTCGGAACGGCGGTCAGCGGCTGGATTCGGACTCCTCCATTCCTGTCCATGAAAACGATCGCGTCCTTCGAGAGCAAGGCCAGCGCTTTATAGTTCTGGAATTCTTTCCAGTCGACCAGCCGTGTTTCGGTGTTTATGACCAGGAGATTTTCCGGAACGGGATTTGGATTCGCCGCTTTGTTCCACGAGCTGATCAATTCCGGCGGAAGTTGTATGACGTAGGGCTCCGGAACATTCGATGACGCTTCCCCGTCTTTGATCACAATTTCCAGGTTCTCGGGATAATATTTCAAAATCGTCGGCGCGAGATTGTTCAAAAACGAATTGACTGCGGGCACAGCTTGCCATCCCGCAACTGCCGTAGAAATGACCGCCAAAACGAGCGTGAATGAAAAAAAATATTTTATACTCCACGAAAGCGGCTTCAAAAGCAGCGCTTTATAGAAAGCCGGAGAATACACACTGGCATAGACAACATTCAAAAGTTTTTCTTCTTGAACCATAGCGAAGTTTATTGCAAATGTATTCTCCGGCTCTTTATATTGCGGCCTCGTCGAGGGCCTTAATCCGCTCGGCAATCGGCGGATGCGTCATAAATAATTTTTGCCAAAACGGAACGCGGGCGCCTTTAAACGGCGTGTCGATCCAAAGGTGCGCAGTCGAGCTTTGCGCGGATTGCATGGGCGTAGTATCTGCGCCGATTTTTTTGAGCGCAGAAATTAATCCTTCCGGATACCTGGTGAGCAGCACGCCGGAGGTGTCCGCCAAAAATTCGCGGCGGCGCGAGATTGCGAGCTGTATCAGCATTCCCCCGATCGGCGCGAGAATCGAAAAGATAATCCCAACGAGCACAATAAGCCCTCCGCCGCGGTCGCTATCGTCGCGCCTCCGCCGCATCCCGCCCCAGAACATCGAGCGCAAGAAAAAATCGCCCAAGAGCGAGATGATTCCGGCGAGGATCACCGCAACCGTCGAAACGAGGATGTCGCGATTTCCGACGTGCGAGAGTTCGTGCGCCAAGACGCCTTCGAGCTCCGTTTTATTCAGCTTTTCCAAAGCACCTTGCGTCACGGCAATCGCCGCATGCTCCGGATTGCGCCCCGTGGCAAATGCGTTGATCTGCATCTCCGGAGTCACATACACCCTCGGCATCGGCAAGCCGGCGGTAATCGAAAGGTTTTCGACGATATTCCACAGCATCGGGTTGTCGTTTTTTTCGATCGGCACAGCACGCGCGAGAGCGAGAGCGATTTTGTCGGAAGACCAATAACTGATGATTGACGATACAATACTGAACCCGACTGCGAAGATTAAAATTGCTTGATTGTTATACACCTGCGAAAATAGCCACCCAAGAGCGATAACGACAACAAAAAAAATGGAGAACAGCATCCAGGTTCTTCTGATATTTTGGGATTGGAACGTGTAGAGGGTGGCCACTTTAAAGGGAGTACTTGGTACTTGGAAAATAGTAAATAGAAAACACGAACTCGAATACTTGCTTGTCTAAGTACTATCTACCAAGTTGCTAGTTCTAAAATTTGACCGACACGGGTTGCTCGGCTGCCGGCTCGGCGTCAAAAAATTCAACCTTCTCGAAGTTGAACATCCGCGCCATCAGATTCGAAGGAAATGTTTCTATGCTCGTATTAAAATCGCGCGCGTTTGAGTTATAAAACCGCCGGGCCGCCTGGATTTTATTTTCGGTATCGGAGAGTTCGTCCTGAAGTTTGCCGAAGTTCTCGTTCGCTTTAAGTTGAGGATAATTTTCCGCGACGGCGAAAAGGGATTTCAGAGCGCCGGAGAGCGCATTTTCAGCGCCCACCTTTTCTTTGCCGTTTGCCGCTCCCATCGCCCGCGCCCGCGCCTCCGTCACCTTTTCAAAAACACCGGACTCATGTTGAGCATACCCCTTCACCGTTTCGACGAGATTCGGGATGAGGTCATATCGCCGTTTGAGCTGCACCTCTATATCCGACCACGCTTCCCTTACCCTATTCCGCAATCGAACAAGGCCATTATATGAAAACACCGCCCAGGCAATTATTATTCCAAGAACTATAAAAAATATCATGTTGTCCATAGTATAGCAGAAAATTAATCGAATGTGAAGGTAGCCCGTTACACGGATTTCTCTTTTAACTTTTCCATAATCTTTTTTTCTTTCTCCAAGATTTTTTCCTCGGTGCCACGGCGCGCAAACGCATAATCGTTCATATCGACGCGCATGAATTTGGAAAGCAACGGAAACTTATCTTTCACGAGCAGATATTTTTGCTGCTCGGTTACGCGGTAATCAGGATGGCCCTGGGAAATAGTGCGCAACTCCGTTTCCCAGAAAAACTGGCGGAAGTTCTGCCATTCCCAGAAACGGATATTATAAGCGAGCGGCACGACGTATTGCGCAAGATCCGGGTCGGCTTTTTCGATTTCGAGAAACAGCGCGCCCGCGGCATCGAGGAGTTCCGCGTAGCGCGACTCAAGGCCCGCTTCCCGGATTTCGACAGGAACAGCATATCCGTGATGGCACGAAAACCGCTGGCGCTGCTGCGTCATCATCCGATGCCGGTGCAGATCGCGGTAAGCGCCGATATTCATCACGATTTCAAACCGGAGGTACGAATTTTCGAGCGCGCGGCCGACTTTGTGCCAGCGCTCCTTTCGGCCATCGAAATAGCCGGCGAATATTTCCTCTTTTTGAGCCCGAGAATATCCCGCGACTTTCGCCGCGGCGGCGCTCCAATCGCAGTGCAACTCCGGGAGCAATATTGACGCGAGGATTTTATCTTCCGCGTGCGGATCGAACTCCACAAGCTTCACGTCCGCTTTCGACGCGGGAATCACCTTTTCTTTGCTCCAGCCGGCTTCCGCCTTGGCAACAAATTCCCGAACCCGCTTCCCTTTTCCGGCGAGATACGCCTGGTAGTCTTTCGATTTCTCGTCGTTTACGCGAAGAAGAAGGGACGGAATTTCTTTGTCGAGTTCCTGCCGCAGCGTTTCGGAGATCCAGCGCAACTCTCCCAGCGGATGCCGGCGCGCCCGATTTATAAAATATTCCAACGCCTGCGCATTTCCCCGGAACGCCACCTGTCCCAGCGTGGCCATCGGAAGAAGCCCGCGCAGGGTATCAAACGCTTTTTTTTCAAGCACCGATTCTTTCTCTTCGAAATTTTTTTTGAGCCATTCTTTAATTGGGTTTTGAAGAGCTACGTAGCCGTCAAAAAGCCGATCAAGCAGGGCGGTGTATTCAGAAAACAGTCCAAGCCGATCAAGGTCGGGCTTCGGAATATAGTACAGATAGCGCCCGCCGATTTTGTTTCCAAAATTTACGTATCGCGTGGATTTTTCGATGGGTTCGAGCCCGATGCGCTGATCCTCGATAAACTTCATCGCCACCTGCGAAATCCCCCAAAACACCACGTGCGTGCCCGTCATCTGCGCGATCGAATCATCGCCGTACTGGGAAAGCCATTTGGCATAAAACGCCTGCGCTCGCTGATTATTTAAAATATTCTTGAATCCCCGTTCGCGGAGAAACCGGATCGTGGCATCAAGTTCGGCGCTCAATTCCTTATTTTCCCCGTCAAGAATTGGATAGAGGTACTCATGCAAAAGAATCCGGAGCAGAGAACTTGGCGCCCGGCTCGCGCGGGAACACAGCGCGCCCACAAGTTCGGGCGGCAAATTCCGCAGCGCGGAAATGAGTCCGTCCGGATTTGTGACGAACGGTTCCAAAAGAAATCGATCCCGCTCGCTCCACTCCTCTCCTTTAAAGTCGGGAGTATAGCTTAGAATATCTGTATCCATACTTGTATTGTCTCAAAAATATTTTTTTGCCGCAATAAAACCAAAAAGCCGCTCTGATCGATATGATCGGAACGGCTTTTCGCGCTAAATACTAAATTAAGAGTTCATATCGGATCCTTCGGCTCTGGATCTCTCCGGCCGCGGGCCGCGAGGGGCGCCGCCATCCGGCTCTTCGATTTTCAGATTCACGCGCGCATTGTTTTTTATGCCCACGATCCTCAAAAGAGATCGAATCGCCTTTGCCGTAGCTCCCTGTCTGCCTACCACCTGGCCCATGTCCATCGGGTTAACTTTGAGCGAGAGCAAGACTCCCATCTCGTCAACCTTGCGATCCACCTTCACATCGTCGGGATGATCGACCAATGACTTTACCAAGTATTCCAGGAATTCCTGATCGGCTGATTGGTTCATGCTATGCGATTAGTCAGAATTTCTTTTCGACCTTTCTGTTTGTACACGTTCTTGAATCTACTATAACTTGCATTGTACTGAAAAAATACAAAATGTCAAACTGCCCGCTTCCGTTATGCCGCCGGAGTCGGAGCCGCCGCTTCTGTTTTTTTCGGTTCCGCGGGCGTTGCCGTTTCCGCGGTCGCTTTCCGCATTTTAAACTTTAGGGCTACTTTCGGGGACGTTACCACTCCCTTCGCCACGCACAAATTGTGAACGGTGGGCGTGCTATGCGCGCCAATTTTTAACCAATGTTCAATTCTATCTTTATTTAACCCCGCCTCTTTCGTAAAGGGATTATAAAAACCGAGGTCCTCTATCGGAGGCCCGCCAAGCTTGGAACGCCGCTCCGAGACAACCACTCGGTAGCTCGGCTGATGTTTTTTCCCAACTCGCTGTAATCTGATCGTAAGCATCTAGATAGTGTACGGGCAAGGGTATATAAGTCAAGGGATTCTCGCGATATCGCGCCGGCAACCCGCCCTTATTTGCAATTCGGCGAATTAGGATTGCATTCGATAATTTTGTGTATGACCTCCGGTTGCACAACATTGAAGGTAACGAAATCGAATCCTTGCACTTGAGCGCCCGCTTGGGGCGTGTCTGCGGCGCCCGTGCAAAAAACGGTATATTCCGTAGATCGAGTAAGCGTCATCAGTCTACCCGAAGTATTCAAGCTGCTCGTGGCCACACGCCCGGTTGGCGGCTCGCCGGTCGACGCCGAAAGTTGGCAATCATCAAGTGTGTACTTGCACTCCCACGTGACGGTCGTCGTGGCACTGGGAGTAAATCCTATCTCCCTGGTGGTAGTTACATTCTTGGGATTCGCGTTTAGCCAGCACGTGGCCTCGTGTTGGCCGAGATTCGTGCGCTCCACTACTCCGGCAAATCTGAACCACCCGTATTCATTCGACCACGTATAGCCGTCAAGCGTTCCATCGATTTGAATTTTTATGCCGTACGGTACCGGATCACTCAATTCCGATCCCAGCTTTATCCATCCCTTGTAGCAATCTCTAGTAACGCCGTCGGAAAGATAATTCCCTCCCGCATTTCCGCACGCGGGTCCGTCCGCTCCCGCGTCGCGAATACTGACTATCCTCGCCCAGCCGTGCGCATTCCCCAAAGAATCGACTGTGGCTCCGCACGGAGACGCGCCGGATGGACACCATGAACTATTATTTCGGAACTCTATCCATCCAAAATTGGAACTCCATATGTACCCTTCAAAAAATCCTTCATTCGTCTGGGCGTTGGTAAGATAAAATGTGAGGCCATAATTCACAGGAGAGGTGACGCTTGTGGGCGCAGAGGAGGGCGCAGGCGAGGGAGACGGCGATGGGGAGGGCGAGGGCGAGGGAGACGGAGAAGGCGAGGGAGAAGGCGCCGGTTGAGGGCCAGCCGAAAGAAAGGCCGCGTATGTTTCCCACCAGACGGGAAGCGTGGTGTATGCGTTAGTCGCGTAATAGGATCCGATCCCTTCGTTCCATGCCTGGGTCGTATCGGCTTCGGCGGTCGCGGCATCGTTCACGCCTTCGTTTAATCCCAAAAATCTGCTGTCCGCGTAACTGGCTTTCCACGTATTATTTTTAGAAAAGGCGTCCCATTGGTATTCCACGGAGAGGACATCCGAAACGCTCATCACGAATTCTCCGGTGTTCCAAACTCCGGTGTTCATGATGACAATCTTGCCGACGCCGAATTTTTTCACTTCGTCGTACACGGTTTGATAGTACGAGTTGTACGTCGCGTCCAGGAAGTTGTACGTCTCGTCGAAGAAAATTCCGTCAACTCCTTTTCCTAAATAGTCATCCACCTCCGCAAGCACGGTGGCGAGAGAGCGAGTGCCGTAGCCGGTAGGAACATACGCTATCGCCTTGGTGCCGGCGGCGCGAAAAAGAGAGAGCACCTGCGGGCTAAGATTGGTGTACTTCGGCGAGGCGGTATAAAAATCCGCGACGACGTAATTCGGACTATACGCCGCAAGCCGATTGGCATCGGTACTCGGCGCTCCGGAGGCGCCCGTGATCAGCCATCCGTAATAGACCGCCCCGAAACGGCCGGCGACTGCCGGAGTGCCGGCGGCATGAGCGGTAAGCCAACCGAAGGAACTGGCGCCGACGTTGCCGGCTGCGGCCAAAGTATTGTGCGGGTTTTTACCCGGTACTCGGGCAGCTATTCTCTGTCCGCCGCCAGGCGCTTGGCCGACTCTCGGGGTGCCAGTCGTGTTAATAAGCGCGATCCAGCCAGGCCCGGCGGGATTTGTGTCTACGAACCAATTCGTCCCGTTGCTGTCTGTAGTCCATCCTCCCGCCCAACCGTCCACCGGGCTAAAGGAACTTACAAAGTATGCTGTTACCGAGCCGGGGGCCGTCATCGAAACCGTGCAAGTGCCGCCGACACCCGAACAATCGGAGCCCGCCACGGGACCGCTCACCAGCCAGCGGCTAAGGGCAAAACTGGAGCTTGGAGAAGCAGTGAGTGTAACGCTGCTGCTGGCGGTGTAGGATTCCGAACAATCCGTTCCGCAGTTGATTCCAATCGCAGTGATAGTCCCCCTGTCGGGAGCTTTGAGAACGGTCAAAATAACTTTGAAGGTCGCCGTTACCGAGCCGGGAGCGGACATGGCAACGGTGCAGGTCGTGCTCGTGGCAGCACAACCGGCGCCGGCGGTAGGGCCGCTCACCGTCCACTTGTTAAACAGATAGCCGGTATTCGGAGCTGCGGTGAGTGTGACGTTCGTGCCCACGGTATATGGCTCGGAACAATCCCCGCCGCAATTAATCCCGGTGGCGGTAATAATTCCTCCCCCGCTTGGAGATTTTATGGTGGTGAGGATGGCCTTGAAGGTCGCTGTTACCGAGCCCGGAGCCGTCATCGAAACCGTGCAGGTGCCGATGCCCGAACAGCTCGCGGTCGCGGTCGGCCCACTTACCGTCCAGCCGGCGAGCGCGTAGCCGGAATTCGGGGTGGCCGTGAGAGTGACATTTGTGTTGGCGGCATAGGGCTCGGAACAATCCGCGCCGCAGCTTATTCCGGTGGCGGTTACGGTGCCTCCCGCAGCGGGAGATCTACTGACGGTGAGTATAAGTTTAAAAATGGCCGTTACCGATCCGCCGGCCCTCATCGAAATTGTGCAGCTGCCTCCCGTGCCGGAGCTGCATCCGCTCACGATGGTCACGCCGGCCACTGACCAACCGCTAAAAATATATCCGGAGCTTGCAGAAGCGCTGAAGGCAACGTTCGTGTTTACGGTGTACGTGTGGCTACAAGTTCCGCCGCAGTTGATGAAACCGTCGTTCGAAGTGACCGTCCCTCCATTGGGAGATTTGAGAGCGGTGACGGTATACGTGATGAGGGTGTAGTACGCCGTTACCGTGGCGCCCGACGTCATGGAAACTACGCAGTTCGTTGGACTGCTGGGGCTGCAGCCGCTTACGATGGTCGCGCCCGATCCCGACCAGC